>QFNK01000077.1 GCA_003240795.1 Micavibrio aeruginosavorus
CCGCACGTGCGATGGCAAAGGCATAGGCCTTTGCCATGACAATTTTTCATTCCTCCGAACGAAAAAACGTCGGATAGGGCGCCAGACTTAACGGTTTAGCGCCTTATCTGTATCTGCGCCCTCGTCCTTCCAGAACGCTCTGATCCGCTTGTCTTTTGACGGATCGATCACGCCCTGACCGCCCTTCACGTATTTATCGACGAACGCCAGCACGGATGTGCGGATAATATCCTGATAATTGCGGTCCAGCTCCGTCCATGAAAAATGATCCGCGCCCTCCAGCTCTATAAAATACTTGGGCGCTCCGCTACGGGCATAAGCGCCGCCGGCACGCTTTAAATCCGGTGTTATCAAACTGTCTTTCGTGCCTCCCTGATACATAACGGGCACCGATACCTTCTCGATCCCGTGCGTTCTCAGGTAAGGCGTCAGATAGGGCGACAGGGCCACTACGGCTTTGAACCGCCCGTCCTTCCATGATGGCCATGCCCCGGCAATCCCGAGGGCCGTGTAACCGCCCAGCGAATGACCGATCAATCCGACACGATCCATATCCACGTAATTCTTGTACTGCCGGTCGTCCAGCATCGACGACACGGCAAACAGCAGATCGTCCTTCCTGTCGGCCTCGATCTTGTCGTTCCAAAGCTCCGGATTGCGGAACGGCTTTTCCGGTGACTGAATGCGCCCCCCGCGCATTTGCGAAAGACGGGACAGCGCACTGCCTTTCCCCGCGCATTGCGCGTCCTCGTGATCCGGGGCGATGACGATATAGCCATTGTCAGCCAGATAAGACATCAGAAATGCCGATTGCTTCGCGCAGCCGCCAAACCCATGTGAAAATACCAGAAGCGGCCATTTCTGCTCCGTAGACTGGAATTCCGGCGGCAGCCAGATCTCCACATTGGGCTGACGCTCCTTCTCCCGCTTCGCCTGCCGGAACGCACTCTGCCCCGAATTCGTATCCCCCGAATAGGTGCGGATCTGCGGCGCATCCTGCGCCTGTGCAATCGCCGCAAAGAACATCGTCAGGCATATGAGAAGAAAATATTTCATTAACAGGACAGTAACACCGCGCCGCCATTCGGCGAACACAAGAATGCGGTGGGTCTAGGTCTGATAAAGGGAGGAAATGGTGGGCGTTGAGAGGGTCGAACTCCCGACATCTTCGGTGTAAACGAAGCGCTCTACCACTGAGCTAAACGCCCGATCCGTGAAAACCTACTGATAAATCAGCCTGTTATGCGAATAGCTATACAGCAGCCTTATGTCGTAATCAACAGCAAAACACCCCCAAATTGTGGATGAGTGTGGATATAGTGTGGATGGACAACAGGTGAACGTGAGAGCTGGACACATATATAAGTGCACCATCAACTCCTTAACGCCTCTACACCCCCACCAGATTTAGACACCGTTTGAAAGTATAAGCACTCCCAAAACCACTTATCCCGTAATAGGACATCCAGAACGATTGATTATTCAGTATTAGGAAAAGGAAGGTGCTCCGCCTCCCAATTATATCCCATAATAGGAATTATTCATTATCCCGTAATAGGACTTACCAGTCTTTATTATCCAATAATAGGATTAGCCAGCCCACCCTATGCGGCCATTCATCCAATCATAGGCCACACCAGCTTTCCAAACCCAACTATCCCGTAGTAGGAAGTGGATACTCACAAACCGCAGAAATCCGCCGTTTCTTCCAAATATTCCGTAATAGGACTAGCACAGCCTACCCCCCCCCTTCCCACAACCCGAAACTTCGAAAGGAAACGCACAATGTTTCTTCACTTCAACACGCTTGAAGACCTTCTAGCTGCCAAGCACTCGCTTGAAAGCCTCATAGGCACTGCCGACAACCCATCAATCGACAAGCTCCTAGACGATCTGCTCAAAGACTCCCCCCACACACCCAACCAAACTCAAGAAACCGCCCCGCACTGACGGGGTTTTTTAATGTCTAAAGGAGAAAGACAAATGGACATACTAACCGTGGCCGATGTAATGACCGAGATACAGGACAAAGCTGGCCAAAAGAATGCCCGAAGAGCTTACGATATATTTGAAGGCATCTATGCTCAGCGAGGAATCATTCAGACCCCAGAGGAGGTCTTGGCTGCCAAGAAGAGTTTTAAGGCCATCGACGACATATCAGCCAAAAGACTTATGGGACGATACGTCCTTCCCCTATCCGCAGGGTCTGGGAAAACCACCTTCATGTTAGCTTGGTGCGTATTCATACATCGGCACAATCTAGACTACAGCGTAGCCATAGCCAGCTTTCAGGTGAAGGATTGTTTCAACCTGAGAGAACAGCTCATGGCACTAGGCATTCCTGAAGAAACTATCGCTGTCACCCATAGCTATTCGGCTGAGGACATCGCCAAGATCGAGAACGCATGCCCCTCTACGGATACCCCGTGGAAACGCCGCTTCCTATTAGTCACCCACGCGAGATTAAAGGATGTGGAGCACCGGAAAGACCCTCTAAGCTTCCATGGCGAGGCAAGGAGTATCATCTTCTGGGATGAGGAGTTTCGGAGCCGGAAGGGATTCCACTTCGACATACACAGCCTGAGGAAGGATATCTCTGGCTTTATAAGAGTAGCTAATGACGTATCCCTGAAAGGTATCAGCAACGAAGAGCTCAACACCATCAAGAGTACACTCCAAGAAGCTCTCACATGCTTGGAATCCCATCTCGAACACAGTAACGAGCCTAAGGCTTTCCTGCCTAAGATGGATATTGGAACAGACACACAGGGCAAAGCCATTTTAAAGAGCTTCACGAAGCTTTGCAGAATGGGACAACTGAATGAAAGAACAATATCCTTCATGGAGCATTTAGTTGAAGGCCATCAGATGTTCACGCAAGGGAGCAATGTCTTTGGCTATGTAACAGTTATATCAGACGAGATACAGCAGATGCTCATTCTTGATGCTTCTTACAAACTCTCGAAACTCTCTCAGCTTGATAAGTCCGTAACAGCTCTCGATATACACGTCCCTAGAACCTACAAAAATCTGCAAGTCACCTATATGGACTGTCCTTCAGGCAGAGGGAGCACCGCTCGGATGCTAGCAACTCCAAAAGAACGTGCAGACCTCATGGCTAAAGCCGCAGAGTACCTAAAAGGGATTCCTGCAAACGAAGCCGTACTTATCTTCACTTACAAAGGGCAGGACGAGTTCGAGGCAGCCATCAGAAGAGAGCTGACACTTCTAGGACTCGACATGAACGAAAGGATAATAACCAAAGATGGACAAGACAAACCAAAGTACGCCTTCCTCACATGGGGGCAGCAGAATGGAACGAATGATTACATGTACTGCCGACATATGTGCACGATTGGTGTACTTGACCTTGGAACCGATAATATTGTCGCTCAAGCTGTGGCACAAACGGAGGGAAGATACCTATTCGATGATGAGGCATTAAGCGTTCAAGAGCTTAGTGTCTCTGACTGCGCCCAAAGGGTCTATCAGGCTATCTGCAGGACAGCCATTAGGAACCATGGGCATAACGAACCCTGTACTGCAGCGTTGTTCCTCAACAGGAACGTGATCGACTGTGTAGAGATACTGAAGAGAGCTTTACCGAAGGCAAAGTTTGTGAAGGCTGACCCTGTATTTAGAACACGTGAGACGACCACTGATAAGGTTCTTAAGGATGTTGTAAAGCTCCTTCAAGGTTTGGCAGACGATGTACGATCAATATCGACTATAAGAATGTTTAAGCTCTTGGAGAATAGATACGGAGCACCGCTTACTAGGTCTGTTAAGACACTAGTGATGGGTAAACTTAAAGCAGTGTTGAGCCAAGAATGCTTTTGGTGGGAGCATGAAGGTAGAACCTTAAGGAGAGTACCTGAACTCATATGATGAAGATAAGTAATGTTTACCTATAGGTATTCCTATTAAAGGGTAACCATACTTATTTCATAAATGAAGAATGTTATAAGGCTATAACTTAAGACTTCCTTAAGTATGTATGGAGGGAATTTTGTTACAAAAATTTGAGATGGTATTCAAATAATGAAGTAGCAAACTTCCCCCCTTACCCCCTCTTAGGGTCTTTAAACCCAGCTACTACCCATCTTACAGGTGTCGTAATGGCCTTGTAGAGCTTTACAGCCAGCCACTTAATAGGAGGTCGCAACTTAATTAACAACATAACCATTATGTATAGCCATACGGGGCTGATAATGATTAAGAAGAGAGACTTTACTGAGGTCGCAATCATTTGCTTGTATGAGTCCTCATACCTATTGATAAGGCAACGTCGCAACAACCCTCCATATCGCTCAGGGTCTTTCGGCCTAAGTAAGCCATAGTTGTCAAAGTCACAAAGCTGAGCACATTCTCCAATGTTGTATGTTCGACAAACCCATCCCTGATTACGGCCAAAACCAATGTCATTATCAGGTGCGAGTTTGAAAACCTGTGTCTTCTGATAAGTCTCTATGGTGTGATGTATCCATAGCGGTATCGCTAGTATGAAATACAAGGCGCAACATACCATTGCCGTACGTATCAACCCTTCTCTGTAGTTTAAAGCTGCCATCAAACACCCCCAAATGAAAAATCACCAGTAGGATTATCTCCCGCTGGTGACTGGGTGTTTTCATCCGAACATAAGAACGGCGCGATGCTTTTCGCTTGCGCTTGGACATGACATCGCCACCCAGCCATGAGCTGAGGGCGACACATTTCCGGTAGTGTCTGTACCGCTTATGTTGGGGATGAAAGCCCCAGACTGCCTATCGGACAATCCATGGGCATAGTGCCTTAGATTTGAATGCCAATCCAGCCTTTCCGGTCTCAAAGATAGGTGTTCAGAAAACCCCTTCTAAAATAGCCATACCGACCTCAAGGAAACTGCGAGTCTCAGAGCTGTAGCTTTGATGTTCAGTAAACACTTGTTTTATGAACAATTAGTTGTGTAGGCTCCCTGTGTCAGGAGTACATTGTCATGAAGAAGAAACAGAATAGAGCCGCCCTATATCTGAGGGTGTCCACCAATGAGCAGACAACAGAGAACCAGCGCATTGCCCTTGAGAAGGTAGCGGATGCGAAAGGCTATGAGGTCGTTAAGGTCTATGAGGACAAAGGGTACAGCGGGAAGCTGAAGACTGACCAAAGACCAGCCCTCGCCCAGATGAAGAAGGATGCCACAGCTAGAGAGTTTGATGTCCTTATAGTTTGGTCGGTAGACAGACTAGGTCGCTCTACAGGTCATGTAGCCACTATGATGGAGGAGCTTAGCAAGCTGGGTGTCTCCCAATACTATCATACTCAGGGGGTCGATACGTCAACGCCATACGGTCAGGCCATGATTGAGATGGCTGCGGTCTTTGCCAAGCTAGAACGAGAGATGATTGTTGAGCGGGTCAATGCTGGCCTTGATAGGGCTAGAGCACAAGGTAAGACGTTAGGGAGACCCAAACAAATAACAGAGAACAAAGCTAAAGCGATAGAAGATGGCCGCGCGAAGGGGCAGAGCATTCGAGCTATAGCAGAGGCCGTTATGCTAAGCCCCGCTACCGTCCACGCCTACTTAAAGCAGTCAGCATAATGAATCTTTCTGCGCGTTTCTTTGTATCTGTTTTTACGGTTTATGTAGAGGACAGCCACGTGATATAATAAAGGGAAGAATACAGGTTTATAGTAACCCTTATGAGGAAAAACAAGATAAACAGAAACTCCGTCTGCCCGAAGTGCACGAGTGGGAAAAAGTATAAGCATTGCTGCGGACATCATTCCAAGCAACATATCAGCCCTACTCAAGCCCAAGTACAGACGCATTACGACCGACACCTTGCTAATGAGTTGAGACGACAGCAACAGCAAGGCCGTGGGCGACCGATGCTGAGCGCTAAATTGAACGGCCAACAGATTGTTGCCGTGGGTAATACCGTTTTTTCGTCTGATAGCTGGAAAACACCAGCCGACTTCCTTGGCTCTTATATAAAGTCAGCCTTTGCTCGTGATGGTAGAGACTGGGGCACGGAAGAATTAAAGAAACCTTTTGCAGAGCGCCACCCTATTTTACAATGGTATCAAAGTTTATGTGAGCTTCAGCAAAAAACCCTTGATGCCTCAAAGGAAATTCAAGAATACGCTGCGACCAATGCTGTCACCTGCTATCTGGGTCTCGCTTATAATCTATATCTTCTCCAGCACAATGTAGAACTGCAGGACATTTACATTAAACGCTTAAAAGACATTCATAACTTTCAAGGGACCTATTACGAATTAATGGTCGCAGGCTGCCTTATCAGGGCTGGCTTTAAGCTCGAACTGGAAGATGAAACGAATAACGAATTTAAGCATTGCGAGTTCTCTGCAATCTCTTTGACCACAGGTAAAAAATACTGGGTAGAAGCTAAAGCGAGGAGTGTTGCTGGCGTTCTTGGGAAAAGCGTCAACGGAACCATAAGTAAAGACCCAACCTCAAGCCTTTCGAAACAAATAAATGCTGCTTTTAAAAAGCCAGCGGCGGATGAGCGCCTGATATTTGTTGATGTAAACACCCCAATAGAAAATGGAGTGATGCCTGCGTGGATAGAAAGGGCAAACAAGAAGCTTGAGCAGATGGAATCGGACACGCCAGATGATAAAAAGGCTTATGTGTTTGTAACGAACATGGGGTTCCATTGGCATCCTGAAGAGCAGAAAGTCAGCCATGCAGCTATAGCTTTTGGCTTTCATATCCCTGATTTTTCAAAGGCAGGACATTATCGCTTGTCAGAAATCTACAGAATGAAGAAAAAACATATTGATGCTCATGAAATTATGGACGCAATAAAAGAATACCCAGCTTTGCCAAATACATTTGATGGTCAACTTCCTTCAATCGCATATGACAGGGAAGAAGCGCCTCCAATAATCGGTGAGAGATATGGTTTTGACGATGGCAAGGGCGGAGTCATGGAGGCTACGGTCACCACAGCCATAGTCAGCGAGCCAGAGAAGAGGATGTATATTGGTTTAGACAATGGACAGATGCTCACAAGAGAAATGTCTGATAGGCTTGTACAAGACTACCAGAGACATCCAGATACTTTTTTCGGGGTTATCCTTGAGCAAGGCAAACGCTTTGAAGAAGATGATGACTATGGATTTTTCGAGCAAATGGTAAAGAACCATATGGATTATGAGAGAGACAATCTCCTCAATCGCATGAAAGGCTGGCCTAATCAAGATGCCCTGAAAGCGTTGCCACATGAAGAACTGGTTATGCTCTATTGTGAAGGATTAGTGGCACGCATTAAAGAGATGCGAGAAGAACGACAGAAAAATATTAGTACGCCTCCGGCTCACCTTTCAGATAAGCAGTAACCTTTTCACGTAAATGCTCCTTGTGAGTGCTTGCTGCAATCGCCTTCTGGCCACAGTCCGTAACATCAGCAAGGCTCTCGGCGAAACAATAGAGGTCGTTGCCGTCCACCCACCAGACGCCGACCTCCCTGCCCTTCCACTTAACCGATCCGTCTCTGGCTAAGCCAGCTTCACCATATTTGCTTGGCATATCTAATCTCCTTTGAGTTCTAACAAAATCCTATGTGAATACTATCAAGCATATCAACCCCTGTTTTTAGGGAACATTACCTGCCACGTACTGTGCTAAGTGACACCGCTGGCACTAAAAAGAAATATAATTACCAACCATCCTGAAACAAACTAAGGTTTTGATTGGCATTTTTGCTTCTATTACATGGGTATACATCTCCTTGAATGTGACACCCATTTTTGGTATATTAAATGCATGGAATCGTACGCCACGGCTGAGAATGACCGAAAAGACGATAACGGACTGAATTACTTTGAACAGCAAACCTTTATGAACCCGCTGGCACAG
>QFNK01000078.1 GCA_003240795.1 Micavibrio aeruginosavorus
ACGGGTCAAGCACGCGGAACGTGGCATTCACGCCGATCTTCTTCAGGTTCGCAATGAAAGGCAGCGTCCACCGTTCGAACATCGGGTTTGCGTCGATAATTTCAAACGTCAGCTTCTCGCCCTTCGCGTTCACGCGCATGCCGTCCTTGCCGACTTTCCATCCGGCTTCGTCCAGAAGGCTTGCGGCAATGCGCAGGTTTTCGCGCATGTTGCCCGTTCCGTCATTTTTCGGCGGCGCATACCGCGTGGTGAAAACACTGTCGGGAATTTTGCCGCGATATTGTTCAAGGATTTCCAGCTCCCGCCCCGCAGGCGCGCCTTCTGGCGCGGCGAGGTCGGAGTTGTCGAAGAAACTGTCGCTGCGCTTATACGCGCCGTAAGCGAATTGCTTGTTCGACCATTCGAAATCAAAGGCATGGGCCATTGCCTGGCGAACCTTCGGGTCGGCAAAGACAGGGCGGCGGATATTGTAGATGTATCCCTGCATCCCTGCCGGACGCTCATGGGCGACTTGCTCTTTTACAATACGGCCGTCACGCACGGCGGGCGCATTATACGCGGTCTCCCAAAGCTTGGCGGTATTCTCCAGCCTGTAATCATACTGACCGGCGAGGAACGCCTCCAGCGCGACGTTGTTGTCCTTGTAATAATCGATGACGATACGGTCGAAATTATAACGCCCTTTATTGACGGGCAGGTCCTTGCCCCAATAGTCGGCATTACGCACATATTCGATGGAACTGCCCGGCTTGACCGTGACGACTTTATACGCGCCGCTGCCGAGCGGGGGCGTGAGTGTCGTCTGTCCAAGATCGCGCCCTTCCGCCGCCCAGTAATGTTTGGGAAGGACGGCCATCTGCGCGATGATAAGCGGAAGTTCGGCATTGTCGTTATGACCGAACGTGAATTTCACGCGGCGTTCCGACGTTGCCTCCACTTTCGTCACATCGCCGTAATACGCCTTGAAGAACGGCGCGCCTTTTTCCATCACGGTCTTGAACGTCCACACGACATCTTCCGCCGTCACAGGCTTTCCGTCCGCCCATTTCGCCTCGGGCCGCAGGTTGAAGGCGACCCACGAATTGTCCTTCGGACGCTCGATCGTTTCGGCGAGAAGCCCGTACATGGAGAACGGCTCGTCGTCGCTCTGATCCATCAGGGAGTCGTAAACATAGCTTTGACCGAGGAACGTCATTCCGGCCGCCGGTGCCCCCTTGATGATAAAGGGGTTCAGGGAATCGAATGTGCCCACGCTGTGGAGTTTCAGTGTCCCGCCTTTTGGCGCGTCCGGATTCACATAGTCGAAATGGGTAAAGCCCGCCTTGTATTTCATGTCGCCGTGCATGGAAATCGCGGCCTGCGGCTTGACGCTATCCTGCGCGGAAAGGGGAAAGGGGGCGAAAACGGCCACGGCAAGCGCGGCAAGGAAAAGGATTTTTGTCAGCATGTCTTTTTTTACCGTGAAAAAACAAAAGCGGCAAAGGCATTTAGATGGTTAATACACGATCGGTCCTTACATTCGCGTTTTTAAATATATATTTTAACTTTAGTTTAATAGTTTTTATGTAAATCAATGGGTGTGTGGAAATAACAATCTGTGGGGGAAACACATGAGAGCTACATTCATGAATAAACTGGCATTTGCGGAGCACGGCCAGCAAAACATCATCCGTTACAATCACCATTTCCGCGTCGATGTCGGCGTTTTTATTAAAAAGGCCAACCTTCAGGACCGCGACTGGGATCTTTATTTCTCCAACGGAAATACATCCCATCTTCCGCAGGACCTTAAAGAAGGCCTGATCCGTGAGTTCATGCTGTATGTCCGCCGCCGCGCCCGCAAGGGTGTCAACAAGCTGCGCTTCGGCGATTTCATCGAAATGACGCAGACCATGAACATCGCGTAAGGACGGAGAAACCTTATGCCGGATAGATTGTCGTCGCTTTTCCGTTTCGACCTTTCGGGAAAAACCGTGCCGGACACGATGACGGTGGCACAGGCCATCGATATCATGGCGGAGCGCCGCGCAAACTGTTTTCTGGTGCAGGCGGAGGGCGGGCGTGCCGTCGGCGTGCTGTCGGAGCATGACATCGTTACGGCGTTCGCTTTCTTCAAGGAAAAGGCGCGGGAGACGAAAATCCGGGACATCATGACGATTGATATTTTTGCGGCGAGGGAGAATGACTCACTGGACGAGGCCCTGAAAGTCATGGCCGACAACAATGTGCGTCATCTTCCGGTGCTTTCGGAATACGGTAATATCCTTGATTTCCTGTCCATCACGGAAATCATCGCAAAGAAGAACGAAATGTACGGATGATCAGGCGTCCTTGCCGACGGCTTTTGATATATGGTCGAGGCCATCTTTTTGAAGCAGGGAACCAAGGCCGCTCAGGATATTGCCCACCAGCTCTGGCCCCTGGAATACGAGCGCGCTGTAAAGCTGGACAAGGGACGCACCGGCCTTGATCTTGTCATAGGCATCCTGCGCGCCGGATATTCCGCCTGCGCCGATAATCGGCAATTTTCCTTCGGTATAACGGTAGAAACGGCGGATAACATCCGTCGATTTGCGCGTCAGGGGCGCACCGCTCAGGCCGCCCTGCTGTTCATAGAAGGATGTTGGGAGGCCGTCGGGGCGGTCGAGTGTCGTGTTGCCGAGGATAACGCCGTCAACGCCGGATTCCAGCAGCGCGGCGGATACGTCCTTTAGCTGCGCGTCTTCCAGATCGGGCGCAAGTTTCACAAGGACGGGCGGCGGTGCGGAGCGGCCGCACGCTTTCGCGCGTTCCTCGAGAATTTTGGCCAGCAGCGGCAAAAGGTTTTCCCGCGCCTGAAGATTGCGAAGCCCCGGTGTGTTGGGGGAGGAAATATTGACGGTCAGGTAATCCGCATAACCGCCGAGCAGCCGCACAAGCTGCGCGTAATCACGCGCCGGATCTTCCGCGCCCTTGTTCATGCCGATATTGATGCCGATGATTCCGGCGGGGCGGGGGCGCGTCTCAAAAAAACGCTCGATATTGTGGCGGAACACATCCGCCCCTTCGCTGGGAAAACCCATGCGGTTGACGACGGACGCTGTGCGCGGATCGCGGAATACACGGGGGCGCGGATTGCCCGCCTGCGGGCGCGGCGTGACGGTGCCGGCCTCGACAAAGCCGAACCCGATACGAAGCATCGCGCCGATCACTTCCGCATTCTTGTCGAAACCCGCGGCGAGCCCGACGGGGTTCGGAAACACGCGGTTCCACAAAGTCGTTTTCAGGCGCGCATCGTCAACACGGGCGGGGCAGGGCATCAGCCCTGTTTTAAGCGCCTTGATCGTCAGGCCATGCGCCGTTTCCGCATCCATGCGGTGAAGGACGGGTTTGGCGATATTGAAGAGAAGCGAAGTCATAGCGGATCAGTCGATATGTTTGAAGCCGACCTTCAGGTAATTCCATCCGGTGATAAGGGTGATAACGGCGGCAACGGACAGAAGTATTTGTCCGGTCAGAAGCGTGCTGATACCCGGCGCGATAAAACCGAACACCGTCTGCATGACATGGTCGCCGTAAGCGCCGATAACAAGAAAGCCGAGCGCCGTCATCTGGAATCCTGTCTTCCACTTTGCCAGCTTGCTGACAGGCACCTTCACATTGCGAGGGCCCAGATATTCACGAAGGCCCGACACCATGAATTCGCGGGCGAGAATGATGATGGCGGGGATCAGCCACACACCGTCCAGACGGTCGAACGTCGCCAGCGCCATCAGCAGCGAGGCCACCATGATTTTGTCGGAGATGGGGTCAAGAAACGTGCCGAAACCGGACGTCGTGCCGTACTTGCGGGCGAGATAGCCGTCAAAGAAATCTGTCACCGCGCAGAAAATGTAAATCCACAGCGCCCACCACGCCGCCATCGCCCCGGGAACGAAAAACAGCCCGATCAAGACCGGCAGTAGCAGGATACGGGAAACGGTCAGGATGTTGGGTAACTGGCGCAGCATGGTCAAGATGTAGCAATTTCCGGACGCTAGTACCAGAGATGGAATGACTTAAGGCGTAAATTTCCCCGATGAATACGCAGACGTCGCCTCAAGCGGCACGTTCCTGATGTGGCAGGCGATGAAAGCGGGAAAGGCGCCGGGCTTCATCTGCGGAGAAATCCTGTAAACGCCATGTTCGTTCGCCTCCAGAACGGTGCTCCACAATTGTACGGCGCCGCTCGAAAACGGGCATTTGCGGGGGGCATCCATTTCCTGTACCCGAAAAGCGCTCAGACGGAATGATTCCATCAGGCCTTTCTGAAACACAGTCTCCATATCCTGCCGGCTTTGTGTTTTCTGAATATCGTCGGACAGGCCGATATGCATCAAGGACGGCAAAAGCTCTTCCAGGAACGTGTCCTTGCTGGCAAGGGCGATCTTGTCGATCACATTCACCTGATCGACGGTAAAACGTTCGCACTTTTCCATGTTTGATTGGAAATGATAGCTCATATTGCTGAAATGTTCGAAGGCAACGCTTTGTATGACATGAATAATGCGCGAAATTTCAGGGTTCCTCGCGATGTCCTCGCGCGCCGCCGCATACTCTTTTTCCGTCAGAACATACTCACTGTTATGCCGCTGTGATCTTCTGCCTTCCGTTGCTTCGAGGAACCGGCTTGAAAAGGCCATGTTTTCAACCGAAGCGGGAGGCAGGAAACAGTAATCGCGGCTTTCTTCTATGAGCGTGAATAAATGACCGCTATTGGCGATATGTTCGATGTAGGCATGTAGCGGCTTTATATCGAGCATGCATGGCTTGATCGTCAATTCCACGGCATAGGAAAGGGATATGTTCAGGTTGTCAGGTTTGGAAAAATCGAATGCCCTGATCAGGTTCTGGCATTCATCGAAGACGCGCTCATACACCGGAGCCATAACGCCGTTGTAGCTGGCGGGGCGGTCTATTTCATCCGGCGGGAAAGCGAACTCAAATTCCATGGCGCCTTGTGCCAAAGAATTGGTGGTTATGTCAAAATGTTTCTGCAGAAAAATCCCCGCCGGAGCGGGGATCTTCGAATTATGCGGTGGCTTTCTGCTTGCCGGACGCTTCGGCCGGTTCGCGCAGGACGTATCCGCGGCCCCAGACGGTTTCGATAAAGGAATCGCCGCCTGTCGCCTGCTCGATCTTCTTGCGGAGTTTGCAGATGAAGACGTCGATGATTTTCACTTCCGGCTCGTCCATGCCGCCGTAAAGGTGGTTCAGGAACATTTCCTTCGTGAGGGTCGTGCCCTTGCGCAGGGAGAGAAGCTCCATAATCCCGTATTCCTTGCCCGTGAGGTGGAGCGTCTTGCCTTCGACATCGACGGTGCGCGTGTCGAGGTTGACGGTGACGGGGCCGGTGATGATCTTGGATTGCGAATGACCCTGGCTGCGGCGGACGATGGCCTGGATACGGGCGATCAGCTCGCGCTTGTCGAAAGGTTTCGTCAGATAGTCGTCCGCGCCGAAACCGAGCCCCTTGATCTTGTCGTCGAGGGCGGAGAGGCCGGAGAGAATGAGAATCGGTGTCTGGACCTTGGCGGAGCGCAGGTTTTTCAGGACGTCATACCCGTCCATGTCCGGCAGCATCAGGTCGAGAATAATGATGTCGTAATCGTAAAGCTTGCCGAGATCGAGGCCATCCTCGCCCAGATCCGTCGTGTCGGTAACATATCCTTCGCTCTTCAGCATCAGTTCGATGCTTTTGGCGGTGGAGCTATCGTCTTCTACCAATAGAACCCGCATTTTATGGACCCCTTCCAAAAAGAAATTTGTCTGAACCCGCCGCCCGATTCCTCCGGTACGGCTTTAAACATTCTTAATAAGAATCTTAACATAGATTAAAAAGGTTAACAAAAAATAATTGTGGCCGTGTAAGGGGATTTTTAAAAAACTGCATGATGCCAACAAGTTATTGGACATAACGTTTCAATTGGGGTAAGAAAGCGTCCATGAGTATGCGCAAAATATTCGGCATGATGGCCGCCACAGAGCAGGGAGTCGTCGGGGACAAAGGCAAAACGCCGTGGGATTACCCGGAGGAGCTGGAGATGTTCCGCGCCGTGACCGCCGGGCATGTCGTCCTCATGGGACGCAAGACAGCCGAAGCGATCCCCGCGCCGTTCTTTCAAAAGCGGGAGGCGATTGTCCTGACCCGCAATCCCGCCCTCGAAAGCCCGTTGTTCAGAATTGCTCATTCACCGGAGGAAAGCCTCGCGCTGGCGAACGATGTCGCAGGCGGACGGAAGATTTTCATGATCGGCGGCGCGGAAACGGCGCATGAATTCCTGCGCCGCGGCCTGATCGATTCCTTTATCCTGACGACGATACAGAAGGCGCACGACGGTGACGCGGTGCTGGACCTGAAGATGCTAAACGGCTGGCGGCCCATCATGCTTAGAAAGACGGCAAACTTCCACGTCAATGAATTCATCCGGCCGCGCCCTGCCGCGCCTGTTTTATAAAATCCGGTATAAATTTACTTAGCCAAGCGCGTGAATGGTCTTATAATGAAAAGATCATGGAACGCCTCGCCGACAAAGCCCAAGCCGCCATTTCCCCAATTCCTGTGTTCGAACTCCACGGCACGGTCGTGAAGGTGCTCGGCCTTCTGGTGGAGATTTCGGGTTTCGGGAAAGAACTTTCCATCGGCTCCATGGTGCATCTGCGGCCGAAGCCGGAGCGCGATATTCCATGCGAGGTGATCGGCTTCCGCGACAACCGCGCGCTGTTGATGCCGTTCGGAACGCTGGAGGGCGTGGGTCTTGGCTGTCCCGCCGTGATCCAGCGGACGGAGCCTGTTATATGCCCCGGTGAATTCTGGCTTGGCCGCGTCATCAATGCGCTGGGCCAGCCGATCGACGGCAAGGGGCCGCTGATTCAGGGGGCGCATCCGATCCCGCTTAAAAACAAGGCTCCGCTGCCGCACGCGCGGCAAAGGGTGGGCGCGAAGCTCGACCTCGGCGTACGTGCCGTAAACACATTTCTTTCCACCTGTCACGGCCAGCGTATGGGAATCTTCGCTGGCTCCGGCGTCGGTAAATCCGTCACACTGTCCATGATGGCGCGTTACACGGAGGCGGACATTTCCGTCATCGGCCTTGTCGGTGAACGTGGCCGCGAGGTGCAGGAATTTCTGGAGGACGATCTGGGCGAGGAAGGCCTTGCCCGTTCAGTCGTCATCGTCGCCACGGGGGACGAGCCCGCGCTGATGCGCCGTCAGGCCGCCTACACGACATTGGCCGTTGCCGAATATTTCCGCGGGCAGGGGCGCGAGGTTTTATGCCTGATGGACTCTGTCACCCGTTTCGCGATGGCGCAGCGGGAAATAGGATTGTCGGCAGGAGAGCCGCCGACATCGAAAGGCTATCCGCCGACAACGTTCGGCGAACTTGCGCGCCTTCTCGAACGCGCCGGCCCCGGCGTGGTGGGCGAGGGGAACATTACCGGCCTGTTTACCGTACTGGTCGAAGGCGATGATACGAACGAGCCTATCTCCGACGCTGTCCGCGGGATCGTCGACGGTCATATCGTGATGGAGCGCGCGATCGCGGCGCGGGGACGATACCCGGCCATCAACGTTTTGAAATCCGTGTCGCGTTCCATGCCGAAATCACTGACGAACGAGCAGAACGCCATCGTCACGCGCGGGCGGCAGCTGATCAGCCGCTATGAAGACATGGCAGAACTCATCCGCCTTGGCGCGTACCGCAAGGGGACGGACAAGGAAGTGGATGAGGCCATCGCCCGCTATCCCGCGCTGGAAGATTTCCTGCGCCAGCGGAAAGAAGAGTCGAACACGATCGACGAATGCTTCTCCAGGCTCGCGCAGATTCTGGGACTGCCGTATTCCGG
>QFNK01000079.1 GCA_003240795.1 Micavibrio aeruginosavorus
GTATTCGTTAACGCCTGAGTGGTATTATTTTCATATAGAGCGGAAAAACCGAAAAAGAAGCAATGCAGGCAACAGGTTACAGAAAGAGCGAGATGAGCGAAACGGGCTGGGTTCCCGCCGCCGCACACGCGTTCAATATCGCCCGCCAGCCTGAATACAAAACCGCCCCCGCCCCATCCGAACCGGAAAGGGAGCCCCAGCATTCCATGGAATCGGCAATCGACATGCCCGGAACGCGCGGAAAGACATTCGACCAGATTGTTCTCGAACAACGCTCCGGCAATGTTCTCGCCCGCACCGACCTGCGTAGCAACGTAAGGGACGAAGAGGAAGAAAAAGAAGAAAACAAGAAACAAGAACAATACCGTGCAATCGCGAGATTCACGCAAATGAACGAATTCAAATTCACCACGTCGAATGTGATTGAATCGCTGAAGAGCAGCATCGGTATCGACAATGCGTGGCTGAAAATCAATGAATCCCAGCCGCCGATTACAAAGAACGACATGCTTCGTCTCGACGAGAGGGGCAACATCGTCAGCCCCCAGGACGATCCGGACGGGAAATACATCGTAACCTCCCTGCAGCAGAAACAGGCTTATGAAACAAGGATCGGCGCCTGTACGATGTTTTATGCGGGCGAAGAAGTCACGATGGACCAGAACGGCCGACTCGTTTTAAAACGCACGCTTGATGACACGACCAAACTCCACGGACGCATTCAGGATGCAGAACTGACGATCCAGAAACTGGAACGCGGTGAAATGACGACGGACGACCTCGATCCTGCGATGCGTGAGGATATCCTCGCCCGCCACAAAGGTGAGCCGACGAAGCTAGAGCAGGATATGCTTCAATCCGCGCCGGCCTCGCAGAATGCAGGCGAAACCGTACTCGACGCCCTTACGAGACCGACGCCTTTCCAGACGCAAAAACAATGGACGCAGCAATACACGCCGGCAGGCATGTAAAGACGCCATGTATCCGCATTATTTGCCAAATTAACGCCGTTCCGCTATTGTAGGCACATGCCAAATGCCAATGACAGGAAACGCGCGCAGGGCCGCCTCGAAGAAATAGAACGCTATGATGAAATAGCGGCGGAGGAGATTATGCTCCGCAACAATCCCGACGCTGTGTCCGCCAAAGGCAAAATCATCAAGGGCCGCGGCCGCGAACGGCAGGAAGATAGCGACAATCTTGCGCCCCAATCCCTGCTCGCCATGATCTTCGGCAAATCCATAGAAGGTCTGGAAATGCTCCGCAGCGCGGTCGATCATATTCCCGCTATGTCGCAAAGTTTCGGCCGCACCGCGAAAAAGCAAGATGCGAACCTTCCAAAAGACCATATGTATGAGGATGACGAGCGCATCTACGATACGGAGAAAGTCTCGGCGCAGACCTATCGCATCCTGACGGGCGAAGCCGCTGTCATTACGGCCCGCCTGCGCGCACTAGAAGGCATTGACGATCCGGAAAACAGGGAGACGGAATCCCGCAAGATAGTGATCCTCGCCGAAGAATTCCAGATGCGCCGCCACCCTGTGGCGGGGCGTTATATTCATGATATCGCCCGCGTCGAGGATGAGGAAAAGAAACACAATCCGGACGGCAGGGTCATTATGGCCGATATCGTCTGCGTTTTCAGGACCAAGGCCGTCATCGGCGACCCGCGCGGCATGAAACGCCATGTGGGGGATGTTTATAATCAGGACCCGGAAGAGCGCATTGCCACCGGCGACCACCTGAAAGGCCCCGCCGCCCCGGCTCCTTAATCGTCATTTTCGGGCGCCAACGCAAAAAACCGCAGTTTTCCGTCATTTCAAAGCATATTTTTATGCAAATTTGCACTTATGTTTAATCCTTCTTTAAAATAGAGGAAATAGACTAGGGGCAGGAAAAACCATGGCCATCGACAAACGCGAATTATCCGGAAAGCACCTTCTTTCCCGCACGCAAAATGCAGATGACAACATCGGCACGATGCGCCGCATCGAAGCACCGAACATGGATAACTTAGTGCAATCCCTTCAGGAACTGGGTGTTGTTTCATTTCAGTTAGATGAAAAAAATGAACCCAGTATTTCTGTCAATCTCGACAAAATAAGTGATGCCTCAGAAGAGCAGCAGAAAAGTTTCTACAATCAGTTGGCTCAGCACAATCTTGTACCGTCATCCACAAATGACCCAGCCCTGAAAACACAACTACTGCGTCACGGAATGAGTATCGCTCTTTTTCCCGAGATGGCAGGAGCGGACATTCTGGCGCACACACTCCCGGAAAATAATATATCCCCTCTGCAAATCATGAAGACGCAGGCTTCTTTGAACAGGCTTGGCTATGATGCAGGATCAGTCGATGGCGCATTTGGCCGGAAGTCGGCGAACGCGATTGCGGAATTTCTGACCGATTATCCCAAAGAAACGACATATGCCAGCTCGTCGATTATCGGCTCTTTGGGGCGTTACCTTCCAAAGGAAAAGATGGACATCTTGTTCGAGGGCAACGAATCCTACAAACCCGATGAAGCGGACCCGGGCAACCTTCCTCGCCGGACCGCGCAGGGTTATGTCCTGATGAACCCGGAAATGCTTCGTGCGATGGAGGTAAATCCGGAAATTCGACGGTATGTGAATATTGCTCAAGAAGCCGCCCTTGATCCAAAGTATGGAAACGGACTTGATCCCAATATGTATGCCAATCAACTTTGGCAAGAGTCGCTAAGCCTTATACACGCAAGACCCTCAAGAGGAGTAGGTATAGAAAGTGAAAAAAAAGCTGTTGGCATAGCACAGTTTATAGAAGAAACAGGCAAAATGTATGGCTTGGATACTTTAGAAAAAAGAAAAGATCCTATTCTCTCTATTCGAGCTGGCGCTCAATACATGCGTGACCTTACAGATCAATATGGATCCCAAGAGCTTGCATTGACTGCGTATAATGGAGGCCCTGGCGGTTACGCAACTTTCCTAAAAGGAATTCCTAAAAACGAAAGATCCATAGAAAAATGGCTAAAAAATGCGAGCGAAGCACACGCCGCGTTTGTCAAAAAAAACGGCCCTCCGGAAACACAGCAGGAAAAAGGGCTATGGCACAACCAAACACGGAATTATGTACGTGAAATAGTATCTGATTTTTGGGCCCCTTCCCGCGTAAAACGCGCCCTGTCGATGGAAGCAAACCAGAAACAGATGTACAAACCGGAAGAACAAACACCTGATCAAAAACGCAATATCGAAGAAAACAACGCCCGGGTACAGCACGCCGATGCAGGCCCTGCCGTTGACCGCCTGGCTACGCCCGAAGGATACGAAGAGCACCTTCAGCGTTTGAAGCAACCGGAAATCAGCTTTGAAAAACCGGCCGACGCGCGTTTTTCAAGACTTGAAGACGCTGCAAACCTCAATATCAAAAACGCGTTCGGCACGGCCGCAGCGCAGCCGGAAAGCACGGCGGCAGAACTCGACTCTAACCTCGATATCCGCAAAATTCCGAGCACGAGTGTGAGCGTTGCTGTAAACGCGCTGTCATAAAATTACCAAGGGGAATGAAAAAGCGGCGCTGAAAAGCGCCGCTTTTTTTGAATATCTATGGATGCTTACGCGGCGACTTTTTCTGCGGCGGCGACAAGATCCTTCACCGCGCTGACGGAGTGATCGAACATCTTCTGCTCTTCCGCGCTCAGCTTGATCTCGATAATTTTCTCGACGCCGTTCTTGCCGATCACGACCGGAACGCCGATATAGAGGCCTTTCACGCCGTATTCACCGTTCAGCTTCGCCGCACAAGGCAGGACGCGCTTCTTGTCCTTAAGATAGCTTTCCGCCATGGCGATCGCGGAGGATGCAGGCGCATAGTAAGCGGAACCCGTTTTCAGCAGGGCAACGATCTCCGCACCGCCGTCACGCGTGCGCTGGACGATCTTGTCGAGCTTCTCTTGCGTCGTCCAGCCCATGGAAACAAGGTCTGGGAGCGGAATACCCGCAACCGTGGAATAACGCACCAGCGGCACCATCGTGTCGCCGTGCCCGCCGAGAACGAAGGCCGTTACGTCTTCAACGGAAACATCGAATTCTTCGGCGAGGAAGTGGCGGAAACGCGCAGAATCCAGAACACCCGCCATACCGACGACTTTCTTCGGATCAAAGCCCGTGACTTTCTGCATCACTTCGACCATGGCATCCAGCGGGTTCGTGATAACGATGACGAAAGCGTTCGGCGCATATTTCTTAATGCCCTCGCCGGCCGTTTTGATAATGCCGGAGTTAATGCCGATCAGGTCGTCGCGGCTCATGCCAGGCTTGCGCGGTACGCCCGCCGTAACGATAACCACGTCGCTGCCCTGAAGCGCTTCATAGGAATTGCTGCCGATAAATTTGGCATCGAACATTTCGACCGGCGCGCTCTCCGCGATGTCCAGCCCCTTGCCTTGCGGAATGCCTTCGGCGATGTCGACGAGGACGATGTCGCCGAGTTCTTTCAAGCCTGCCAGATGTGCCAGCGTGCCGCCGATCATACCTGCTCCGACCAATCCGATTTTTGCGCGTGCCATTATTCTTCCTTTAAATATTGGTTAATGTCTGAAAATCTTAGCACCTTTGCGATGCAGCACAAAATCTTATCCGCGGAGTGTTAAAAATGTGCTATTAGCATTTTACCTAAATCGTGATTTGGAGAAAAAAATGTCTACACCGCATAGCTGCAAATACAATGATGGCCGCCAGATGACTCCACTTGATGATGAGCTACTGTTGGAAGCGCATAAACTAAAGCAGCAATTCAGCGCCGTGAATACAGACTGCACGGCAGGCCAGAACGCGCCGAAAACGCAATTCGCGCCAAACACACCAAAGCTTGCGTTAACTTAAACCAATCGCGTCGAGCTGCCACCGCAGCTCGTCCGCTGTCATCGGATAATCCGTACCGCCGCGCGGATAGATCAGGGATTGCGGCTTGACCCGTCCGAGATTCTGCTGAAGCTTCAGTGCAAGACGCATCGAAAATCCGCACTTCCAGGTCAGTGCGCAAATCGCTTTGGGCGCCTTCACATCGAATATCTTTTTGACATCGGGAATTTTAACGCCGGCCTTGTACGCCAGGCAT
The DNA here is from genome assembly GCA_003240795.1 of Micavibrio aeruginosavorus. Lineage (GTDB taxonomy): Bacteria > Pseudomonadota > Alphaproteobacteria > Micavibrionales > Micavibrionaceae > Micavibrio_A > Micavibrio_A aeruginosavorus_B. The sequence continues at coordinate 5,105 of QFNK01000079.1, forward strand.
GCCACAACGAATTCATGATCGTGCATGACGATCGCGTCACTGATCACATCCTCCGTAATTCCACCCTTTTTCGAAAGCGCGGCGGCACGTTTTTCAGGGTGGCTGCGGTCGAAATTCCTTTTTCGCTCGTCCTCGAACTCCATACGGCGCTGAATGATCTGGCTCATCTCCGCGATTGTTCTGGAGTCGATATCGCTGCGCTCCTTTAATATTTTCATGACAGTTTTGTCGACATAAGCGGCAAGCTTCATCGCCATGCGCGGCGATAACGCCTTGCGCGCCGCAATCGGCTTGTGCCATTCCGGATACTCCCGCGCGCGTTCGACGATGACGTCCAGAAGCTCTTCGGAGATTTCCGCCCCCTCGTTGTTCAAAAGGATCGCCCCTGCCCGCACGTTCCCCGTATCGACAACAGCCTTTGATACGCGTCCGCTAAGAAGTTTGCGCCCTGCTACAGCCTCCGCCGCCCAGTTGGCGGGATGCGTCTGCAGCACATCGATAAGATCGTCATCGCTGATCGCCGTGCAAAAACGCAGGATCGGCTCCGACACTTCACGCTCCAGATCACGCGCAAGCGCAAGCGCCACAGCCGGCGGCGCATGGGCATAGTCTTTCAGCGTTTCCGTCAGCGCTTTGCGGATTTTAAGGACCTCGTCCAGCGCCAGCATACCGAGTGATTGCACCGCATAGGCATAAAGCTGGCTGTACTTCTCCTCGCTCAGCGTGGGCAGGATTTTCACGAGGCGGCGCGCAAGGATATAGCGGACATCATAAACCTTGTCCTTGGCCAGAAGCGTTCCGGCCTGCAGTGGCATGGACGGATTGCCGGCCACATTCTTGCGAACCTTCGGCGATTGGTCATGCAGCGCCATGTAATAAAGAATTTCCTGCGATGTGCGCTCGTCAGTGGCAAGCGCTATGCGTTCACGATCGCTTCCCTCGCGCGCGATGCGCTTTTCATCGGCGTCGCTGCGCCTGCTTTTCAAACCGCCCAGTAAGTTTGTAAGAAAACCGCTCATAACACCACATACGAAGAAGACTGCATTTCGTTCAGGCGGCTGATCGTCCGTTCGAATTCAAACTCGTAATCATGGCCGATATAGAGTTTTTCCGGCGGCGCATCGGCGGTGATGATCACGCGGCGCCGTGTATCGTACAAAACGTCGATAAGGGTCATCAGGCGTTTCACCTCGTTCCGGCGGTCGTAATTCATCTTCGGAATACCCTCGAGGAAGACGGTATGAAACTCCTCCGCAATTTTCAGGTAATCCTCCGCCCCGTGCGGCTGCTCGCAAAGCTGGGCGAAGGTAAAACGCGCGGTGCCCGCCGCCTCCATCACATGGATGTCGCGGCCCTTCACGCGCAGGGTCATTTCCTCCGGCGTCTTGCCGTCCGTTATCGCACGGAATACGGCATCGGCCTTTGCCTGCGTTGCCGTGTTCAAAGGCCAGAGATAGGTTTCAAGATCGCGGAGCGCCACGGCGCGGTAATCATTCGGGCTGTCCAGATGCACGATCTCGCACTGCTTTTTCAAAAGTGCGATGAAAGGCAGGAAATGCTCACGCTGAAGCCCGCCTTCATAGAGACGGTCCGGCTCCCAGTTGCTGGTCGCAACGACCACGACGCCTTTTTCGAACAGGGCCGTGAACAGGCGCGACAGGATCATGGCGTCGGCGACATCCGTCACATGGAATTCGTCGAAACATAAAAGGCGCGTATTCGCCGCCACATAGGACGCATAATCGGGAAGAATATTGTCCGCCGCCTTCCCCGCCCGCCGCGCGTGAAGCCAGTCATGCGTTTCGATCATGAACGCGTGAAAATGCACGCGGCGTTTCTTGATGTCTGATGGTGCGGCGGCGAGAAACATGTCCATCAGCATGGATTTGCCGCGCCCGACACCGCCATACATGTAAACGCCGCTGACGTTCCTTTGCGGGAAAAAGAAAAACCGTTTTTCCGACAGATCGTCACAAAGACGCTGAAGCGCAATGACCGCCTTCTCCTGCTCCGGATCGGCTTTTAACTCACCCCGCGCAAGGCGGCCGTGATATTCGTCAAGAAGCGCTGACATTGCGCGCTTTCTCGATCCGGCTGACCAGCAAAATGGAAATTTCATAGAGCAGGCAGATCGGAATGGCGAGCGCGAGCTGGCTGAACACGTCCGGCGGCGTCATGACCGCCGCCACGGCGAAAATGCCGACGATCGCATAACGGCGGGCGGCACGCAGACCATTTGCGCCAACGACACCTGCCTGCGCCAGAAGCGCGAGCAGCACAGGAAGCTGAAAGCAAAACCCGAACGCGAAGATCAGCGACATGACAAGGTCGAGATACTCCCCGACTTTCGCCTCCAGCTGGATCGGCAAAACCGTTTCATCCCCCGTGCTCTGAAAGCTTAGAAAGAAAGACCAGGCCGTCGGAATGACCAGGTAATAAACCATCGCGCCGCCGATAAAAAACAGCAGCGGCGTGGCGATCAGGTACGGCAGAAAAACATTCTTTTCATTTTTATAAAGGCCCGGCGCAACGAACATCCAGATTTGCGACAGGATGATCGGAAAGGTTAGGAAACATCCCGCGAAGAACGCAACCCGAAGATACGTGAAAAACGCCTCCGTCAGGCCTGTATAAATCAGACGCTTCGTGCTGCCGTCCCCCATGGCGTCCGCCAGCGGCTGCACCAGAAACGCATAGATCGG
>QFNK01000080.1 GCA_003240795.1 Micavibrio aeruginosavorus
GTATATCCGCAAACTGCGGCAGATAGTGCTTGATCTCTTCGGTGTACGCGGCGAAGAGGACGAGAGCGGCCAGACCGGCGGAGCCGATAGCATAGCCTTTCGTCACGGCCTTCGTCGTATTGCCGACAGCGTCCAGAGCATCCGTCGTAACGCGGATTTCCTTCGGCATATCCGACATCTCCGCGATACCGCCGGCATTGTCCGTTACCGGGCCGTAGGCGTCGAGCGCGACAACCACGCCCGCCATGGACAGCATCGTCGTGGCGGCGATGGCGATACCGAACAGTCCCGCGAACGTGAACGCCAGATAGATGGCGGCACAGATCAAAAGGACAGGCAGCGCGGTCGCTTCCATCGAAACGGCAAGCCCCTGAATGACGTTCGTGCCGTGACCCGTTTCAGACGCTTTTGCGACGACCTGAACCGGACGGTGGTTGGTACCGGTATAGTATTCCGTGACCCACACCAGCGCGGCCGTAAGGCCGAGACCGACGAGGACGCAGTAATACAGGCTTTGCAGCGTCAGGAACCCGCCCGCATCACCGGCCAGCTCCAGCTGCGTTTCCATACCGAAATGCATGAACAATCCGGACACCAGCGCAAGGCTGAACAGCGCGCTTGCGATGAACCCTTTATAAAGGGCGCCCATGATGTTCCGGTTTTTGCCAAGACGGACGAAATAAACGCCCGCAATGGAACCGAGGATGCAGAGCGCACCGATCATCAGAGGATACATCACAACAGTCGCCGCCGTGGCCGCCGTAAACACGCTGGCGGCGATCAGCATCGTCGCAACGATCGTCACGGCATAGGTTTCGAACAGGTCGGCGGCCATACCGGCGCAATCGCCCACGTTGTCGCCCACATTGTCCGCGATAACGGCAGGGTTTCTTGGATCATCCTCCGGAATTCCCGCTTCGACCTTACCGACCAGGTCGGCACCGACGTCTGCGCCCTTGGTAAAGATACCGCCGCCGAGACGCGCAAAGATCGAAATAAGAGAAGCACCGAAGCCCAGCGCGACAAGACCTTCGAGCGATTGGCGCAATTCAAAGCCGAACTTGTTTTCCATCAGCCAGTAATATCCGGCGACACCGCCGAGGCCAAGGCCGACGACAAGCATCCCCGTGATGGCACCGGAACGGAACGCGACATTCAGCGCCGTTTCAAGCCCCTTGGTCGCCGCCTGTGCCGTACGCACGTTGGCACGAACGGAAACGGCCATGCCCAGATAACCGGTAATACCGGAAAGCACGCCGCCGATGACGAAGCCCAGCGCGACATGCCATCCCAGCAGGAAGTAAAGCGCAGCTGTCACGACCGCACCGACGATGGCGATGGTCGTATATTGTCTGTTCAGATAGGCCTTTGCGCCTTCCTGTACCGCGGCGGCAATCGCCTGCATGCGGTCGTTACCTGCACTCATATTCATCACGCCGCGCGCCCATAGCTGCGCGAAAATAAGCGCGGCCAGAACACAACAGGCGATCATAAGATAGATTTCCATTCTCAGATTCCCCTTGGATTGGATGTTGGGCACGGAAGAAGTAAGGCAGTACCGTGCCATAGGTTGCCGAGAAGACTGCACAATTTTATGAGTCTTGGCAAGCCGCAGGGGCAATAAAAGAACCGGCCATGAACCGGCCGGTTTGCTGTATAGCAGCATAAATAGGATGTTTTACATGTTCCGCTGCTGAACCAGTTGAAGCAGAACGTCATTCACATGGCCTTCGCCAAGGATTTTCACGCTGGCCTTTGTCAGGCGTTCCTTGATCATGCCGGTCTGGATAACGCCGTCTTTCATGGAATTCTTGCGGCTCAGCGTGCCGTACATGTCCTGGATGAACGCGTCTTTGAGCTTCGGCGCAAGGCGCTTTGCCTGATCTGCCGCAATCTTGTCCGGAACCTCGATGGAAACGACCAGCGTCACGGTCTGTGTCACGCCTGTCTCATCCAGAATAGGAAGAACGATAACATCCAGCGGGACAAACTCCGTCAGCTTGGCGGCCGCTTCCGCGGCGGCTTTTTCCTTAGCTGCGGCTTCGGCCTTGGCCGCCTCGTCCGCAGGCCCGGCGGAGGCCTCCGCAGGCTGGTTTAAGTAGAAATATGCACCGGCCGCTCCACCGCCTAATATTACAACAGCGAGCAAGCCTATGACTGCCAGTTTCATGAATTAGCCCTAAAACCCTAGTTTTCCCTTCTATTATGTTACATCGCAACATATTAACGAAAGGTAATTTTAAGGGCCGGAAATCGGAAAAAGACCTGAATTATGCACCCTTAGGCGCGGGTAACCTTGCGGACGGAGTCCAGAACGCCATTGACCAGCGCAGGCTCGTTTCCGGTAAAAAATGCTTTTGCAACATCAACATAGCCGGAAATCAGGATCGGAAAGTCGACATCCTGATGGGCCAAAAGCTCGTATGCCCCGCACAGCAGCGTGGCCTTCAGGAGAGGCTCCTCCGCCGTGCTCTGCCCTTCCCGCCTTGGGCGGTTCGCATCGACGATGGCCTCGAGATCCTCATGACGCTCGGCGACTCCGAGGACGATAGACTGGAACAGACGCTTGTCCGGCTCCACCATCGTTTCCCCGTCAACATCCATGCCGGAACGCAGGTGCAAGTATTCATCAACGACCAGCGGCGCGGCCTTGCGGTTCACGCTCATCTGATACACGGCCTGAACGGCCATCAGGCGGGAGGCCTTGCGCCGCGCGATTGCCGACGGCTTGGAATTGGGTGCGGATTCAGTCATTAGCGTGCGCCCGCCTGTATTCTGGACTTCAGGACAACCATTTCCAGCGCAGCCTGCGCCGCGCCGCCGCCTTTGTCCATGTCCGCGGGATTGGCACGGGCTTCCGCCTGCTGGCGGCTTTCAACCGTCAGGATGCCGTTGCCCAGCGCGATGCCATGCTTGACGGAAAGGTCCATCAGCCCGCGGGAGCTTTCGCCGGCCACAATGTCGTAATGGGACGTTTCGCCGCGGATAACGCAGCCCAGCGCAAGATAGGCATCGAAACGCCCGGCGCGAACGGCCATCTCAACGGCCGCCGGAATTTCAAGAGAACCCGGAACCGTAAAACGCTCATACGTCGCGCCGTTGGCATCGAAAACCGCCTTGGCGCCCGCGAACAGATTGTCTGCGATATCTTCGTAGAAACGAGCCTCGACCACCATCACATGGGGCGGCTTGTCGAAGCTCAGCGTTTTGTAGGCTTTTTTATCCTCGTTCATGGCCAGACTAAAACCATGTTTCAGCCCGTGAAATCAAGGAATATTTGCACAAAAAAGCAAACCCGCCGCTATACGGCCTGCTTTTGCGGGGATACATGGCGGACAAGGTCGGCAATCGTGCCGATTTTCATACCATGGCGCGCGGCAAAGGCGATGAGGTCGGGCAGGCGTGCCATCGTGCCGTCGTCCTTCATGACTTCGCAGATCACCCCTGCTCCCGCATGACCCGCAAGCCGTGCGATATCGACGGCGGCCTCCGTATGACCCGTGCGTGCCAGAACGCCACCGTCCGCTGCGCGGATCGGAAAGACATGCCCCGGACGCGCCAGATCATCCGGCGTTGTTTTCGGATCAAGAATGATCTTCATCGTATGACTGCGGTCAAACGCGGAAATACCTGTAGTAATTCCCTCTTTCGCCTCTACGGATACGGTAAAGGCGGTTCCGTTGCGGGCCGTGTTCCGGCGCGCCATCGGTTCAAATTCCAGACGGTCGCAAATCGCCCCTTCCACGGCAAGGCAGATAAGACCGCGGCCGTACATCGCCATGAAATTCACCGCTTCCGGCGTGACGCATGACGCGGGAATAAAAAGGTCGCCCTCATTCTCCCTGTCCTCGTCATCGACCAGAATGCACATGCGCCCCGAGCGCGCCTCTTCGATGATGTCTTCGGTTGAACTGATCATCACGCTTTTCCCAACTGGCGGGCGACGTAACGCGCCAGAAGATCGACTTCGATATTCAGCTTGTCGCCTTCTTTTTTCTCGCCGATCGTCGTCTGCGTCCACGTATGCGGAATGATGCTGACCCCGAAGACATTGCCTTCGACTTCGTTCACGGTCAGGGAAATACCATCCACCGCAACAGATCCTTTATAAGCAAAGTAAAGGGCAAGCCCCTCCGGCACCTCGATCTTCAAACGGTGAGAATCGCCGTCCTGCTTGACGGATCGCAGCGTCGCTATGCCGTCGACATGCCCCGTCACGATATGCCCGCCCAGCTCATCGCCGAGACGCATCGCGGATTCGAGGTTCACGCGCGTACCGACATCCCATTCCTTTATTACGGTTTTTGACAACGTTTCCGACGACGCATTGAACGCGAACCAGTTCTGGTCCTTGTCGATCACGGTCAGGCAGCAGCCGGAGCAGGAAATGGACGCGCCGATCGGAATATCGGCCACGCGCATGGAGGACTGGATAAAAATCTTCCAGTCGCCGCCCGAACGGTCGATACGCACGACCTTGCCGATATGTGTGATCAGACCTGTAAACATTATTCATTCACCCTTAATTGATTTTCGGATTGCAGGCTTTGGATTTCCTCGACGAACGCGTTGAAATCTTCCGGCTCGCGGAAATCCTTATAGACGGAGGCATAACGGATATACCCCACGATATCGAGCGCGATCAGCGCCTTCATGACAAGCCCGCCGATATCCGCTGCCGGAATTTCCGGCTCGCCGTAACTTTCAAGCTGCCGAACGATTCCCGTTGCCGCCTTTTCAATCTGGTCGATGGAGATGGGGCGCTTGCGAAGCGCGACCTGCATGGAACGGATAATCTTTTCGCGGTCGAATGGCTGGCGCCTGTCGCCGGACTTTACGACCGTCAGGTCTCGAAGCTGGATGCGCTCGAACGTTGTAAATCGCCCGCCGCAGGAAGGACACGAACGTCGGCGGCGGATAGACCCGCCGTCATCCGACGGACGCGAATCCTTCACCTGTGTTTCTTCATGTCCACAAAAGGGGCAGCGCATTCAATAGGCCTTTGTTCTTCAATCTCGACTGGCATTTCTGCCATATCGACCCGGCCTGCGCAATGGAAACGCGTCGGGCGGGCATCAAACTGAACATGGCCGCGTTTTTCTTCATGGAAACAATCGCTTCCTGCGACTGGATTTTATCCGGGTGGTTGCAGATGCGGATATCGCGGCGCCAGAACATCGGCGCTTCTTCCCTGATCCGCATGCCAAAATCGTTCGCCAGCGACTCCAGCATGGCATCGCCCAGCCTGTCACGGTCGAGCATGCGCATCAGGTCGTCGAACCCCTGCGCGTGCTCGGGCCGTCTGTCCGGAAACAAAAAATCCTCGGCGTAGAAATCCTGCCTCAGCGAGGCATAGACCTCACCATCGGCGGAGCATTTGTAGAAACCGATATGGCTGGCATGATTTTCCGCGGCCGACAGTGCGGAGGTTTCAATCATCCATGTCGTGATGCTGTTCAGGGCTTCGTTGGCTTCCGTTTCATGCGTCAGGGGAATGAAAATCGCCTCTGATTTATCCATGTCCGGCAGACCCGTCACGCCGTGAAGATCGGACTTTGTGACGACAAGATAATCGCCGTTCGCCTGTGTAGCCGGAAAATGCGGATATAAAATAACGGCGGCATTCCCGAATTTTTGCGCGATGTTCATGAATATTCACCTTTCAGACATGATCGTAGGAAACATGATGAAACCGCACTTTGCATTGCTGTAACGCAATATGGCCTTTTATCCACAGCGCTTCATTGTGCCGGGCACAAAAAACCCGCCGGTTGGCGGGCCTTTTTAAAATTACGATGATCCTTAAACGGCCGTTGAATCCGCGTAGATCGGGAATCGGGCACAGAGCGCTTTCACTTTCGCGCGCGCCGCCTTCTCCACCTCTGCATTCCCCTCGGCTCCGTTTGCGGCAAGACCGTCCAGAACTTCGAGGATCAGCTTGCCGATTTCTTTCCATTCCGCAGGGCCGAAGCCGCGCGTCGTGCCGGCCGGTGTGCCGAGGCGGATACCGCTCGTCACCATCGGCTTTTCCGGGTCGTTCGGAACCGAGTTCTTGTTGCACGTAATACCCGCATGCTCCAGCGCGAGGTCGGCCGCTTTGCCCGTCAGCTTCTTCGGACGCAGGTCGACCAACATCATGTGGCAGTCCGTGCCGCCGGATACGATGTCCAGACCGCCTTCTTTCAGTGTCTCCGCCAATACTTTCGCATTGGCAACCACATTCTGTGCGTAAACCTTGAACTCAGGTTTCAGCGCCTCACCGAACGCAACCGCCTTCGCCGCAATGACATGCTCCAGCGGGCCGCCCTGAAGACCGGGGAACACGGCGGAGTTGATCTTCTTCGCAAGATCCTCGTCATTTGTCATGATCGCGCCGCCGCGTGGACCGCGAAGGGTCTTGTGCGTTGTGGTCGTGGCGATATGCGCGTGCGGGAATGCATTCGGATATGCACCGCCGACGATCAGTCCGGCATAGTGCGCGACGTCCGCGAACAAAACCGCACCGACTTTGTCGGCGATCTCGCGGAAACGTTTGAAGTCGATGACACGCGCATAGGCTGACGCACCGGCCACAATCATCTTCGGCTTGTGCTCCAGCGCGACTTTCTCGACCTGATCATAGTCGATCAAGCCTTGCTCGTTGATCCCGTACGTCACGGCATTGAACCATTTGCCGGAGAAGTTCACCGGGCACCCGTGGGTCAGGTGACCGCCATGGGCCAGGTCCATGCCCATATACGTGTCACCCGGCTGAAGCACCGCCATGAACACACCAAGGTTCGCATTCGCGCCGGAGTGCGGCTGGACGTTCGCGAATTTGCATCCGAACATCTTGCAGAGACGGTCGATGGCAAGCTGCTCCGTCACATCGACATGCTCGCACCCCTGATAGTAACGCTTGCCCGGATAGCCCTCGGCATATTTGTTGGTAAGGACGGAGCCCTGCGCCTGAAGCACCGCTTTGGACACGATGTTTTCCGATGCGATCAGCTCAATCTGATCCTGCTGGCGTTGCAATTCCGCCTGCATCGCCTTGTAGACTTCCGCGTCCGCGCTTTGCAGATCGGCGTTGAAAAATTCGTTATCGACCATGTAATTCTCCGCTGCGTTGCCCATATGTGTGCCCCTTTCCTAACAAGAGAGTTTATTGACGCGCGCCTCGTGACGCCCGCCTTCAAATTCGGTTTCGAGAAATGCTTTCAAGATGTCCAGCGCGACTTCCGTTCCTGTCAGGCGCTCGCCCATGCAAACGATATTGGCGTTGTTGTGAAGGCGCGAAAGGCGCGCCATGGTGGAGTCGGTGCACATCGCCGCGCGGACATTTGGGTTTCTGTTACAGGCGATGGAGATGCCGATGCCGGAACCGCAAATGGCAACGCCAAGATCCGCCTCGCCGCCCGCGACCACCTCGGCGATTTTCTTGCCGTAATCCGGATAATCCACGGATGCGCCGGAATTGGTTCCCAGATCGACCCATTCCACAGGCACCGCTTTGAAATTTTTAATCAGGTAATCTTTGAGCGTAAATCCCGCGTGATCGGAGGCTATAGCCAGTTTTATTGTCATGCCTTTGATATAAAGAGTCGCCCCTACGCGATCAAGCCTTTCTTGCGCATCACGAACTCCAGCCGCTTGACGGCGTTCTGCTTCAACATGGCCTCGGACGTGCCTTTGGGGCCGGAAATGGACACTTCCGTCAGGGACGCCACATCCATGGCCGTTACCTTGATATAAGGGCCGATGGGAAAGAATTCAAAAATGATTTCGCGATTTTTTAAAGGGTCTTCAGACATTTGAGGT
>QFNK01000081.1 GCA_003240795.1 Micavibrio aeruginosavorus
GCTTGATGCCAAGCTCGTTCTTGATCCGGTGATTGGCGACGCGCTTGTTGTCGTTGTAAAAGCTCCGCGCAATCGGTGCCATATCGGCTTCGTTATACGGGATCAGCGGCGGCGGCTCGATGCCGAGCAGCTGGCACGCATAAAGAATGACCTCATGACTGGGGACAGGATCATCGTCGGACAGATTATAGGCCGCGCCTGGATTGTGCTTTTCCATGGACGCAATCAATACCTGCACGATGTCTTCGACATGGATACGGTTGAACACCTGCCCCGGTTTGTTGATACGGCGGGCAACACCGCCGCGGACGGAATCCAGCGCGCTGCGCCCCGGCCCGTAAATCCCCGCCAGACGGAAAACATGCAGCGGCAGATTATAGTGCTGGAGCAGCGAGTACCATTCCCGCTCTGCCCGCACGCGGCGCGACCCGCGCTTCGTGTTAGGACGGATTTCGGAATTCTCGTCAACGATGCCGCCGTCTCGGTCACCGTAAACACCCGTGGTGGACAAATAACCGACCCATTCCAGCGTCGGTATGTTGAGGATATCCTGCGCGTGCTGGGCGAAAGTCGGATCCCCCTCGTCATTTGGGGGGGTGGAGATGAGAAGATGTGTCGTCCCCTCCAGCACGAATTCGGGCGCACCGAGCGGACGTTCATAATCGAAAAGATAGGTTTTGATCCCGCGCTCTTTCAGGAAATCGCGTTTCTCAGGATCGCGCGTCGTTCCGGCAACCGACCATCCGCCGCGGGACAGCAATTCATGCGCCAGATAGTCGCACGTATATCCGTACCCGAAACAGAATAATTTCTTTTGCCCCTGAACCATCATCACACCGTCTTTTTCTTATTTTTCCGGTTCAAGCGCCGATCAGGGAATGGCAGGAATGCGCATTTCCGCATTCTGTCGCTGGATCGTTGAACCGAAAGCGTTTACCGCTTTGCTAACTGCAAATTTCATGATGCGTACGCCTAAAAATCGACGTTTTCGTAGTGTTCGGCAGGCGTAAAGCCCGGAATGCGGTCTTCCAGAAGCGGACGGAAAGACGGGCGGGATTTCACGCGGGAGTACCAGTCGCGGGCGGCATGATGCTCGTCCCAGGGAACGTCTCCGATATAATCGATACAGGACAGATGCGCAGCGGCGGCGATATCCGCAAGGGTGAAATGTTCCCCAGCCAGCCACTTGCGCTTTTCGCACAGGAACCCGATGTAATCGAGGTGGTAATGAATATTCGCGTGACCGGCGCGGATCGACGGGCCGTGCGGCTCACCCATTTTCAGGAAGCGCTTCATCAGCTTTTCCCCGACAAGGTTGTCCGTCACTTCGCGGCTGAATTTCACGTCGAACCATGACACGAGGCGGCGGGTTTCCGCGCGCTGGATCGCATCACGCCCCAGAAGATTGATCTCCGGATAAACCTCTTCCAGATATTCGCAGATAACCTGGGAGTTGGAGAGGATCGTACCGTCGGCTTCCACCATGACAGGAACATCGCCCGCAGGGTTCATGGCAAGGAAAGCGGTCCGGCGTTCCCAGATTTTCTCGATCTGCAGGTCGAATTCAAGCTTCTTCTCGGCCAGCGCCAGACGCACTTTGCGGGAAAAAGGATGCAGCCATACGTGATAGAGGGTTCTCATTATGCCAAGAAGATTAACCGATCAAACGCGTCATGAACAGAGTCTTTTCATGAAAAGAAACTAATGAACGGCCAGAATGTCGATCTTGACCAGAACCTTATGGCCGACAGTGGCCTCGTCTTCCCACTCCCCCTTGCCCATGCCGAACGCAAGGCGGTCTATTTCCACCTCAGCGGTCATATGCGCCTTGTTGTCCGCGATTTCCAGATTGAACGGGATGATAAGCGGCATGGTCACATCGCGGATCATCAGATTGCCGATGGCGACGTATTTCCCCTGCTCGCTTTCTTCAAATTTTGTTGCGACAAAACGGCTTTCAGGGAAATTTTCCGTGTCGAACCAGTCCGGCCCCCGCATATTTCCGTCACGGCTCTCGTCGCCGGTCGAAAAATTGTTCATGTCGATACGGATATCGGCGAGCGCATTTGAAAGATCGGCGGGATTGAATACGATCTGCCCCGCGAATTTCCCGAACTTGCCCGTAAAGGGCGAATTGTAAAGCGACGCTGTGAATTCCAGCGTGCTCTCGGACGGCACGATCGCCCATCCGTTGGCGGGAAGATTAGAAGTATCCGGCATCTCTGCCGCAGTAACGGCATCCGTGGTCATGGCCGCCTGTTCACCCGCCTCCGTCTCGCCCTTCGCGAAATCCTTGAAAATCATAAGGCCCGTTGCGGCAAAGACCGTCCCCGTCACCAGAACGAACAGAACCGCCGGAAGAATGCGGATGCGGGACCTGAACGCCATGCGCTCCAGCGTCTCGTCCCTATCGATCACGTGGTGTTTAAGCGCGCCGGCGATGTGCAGGCCGAGCACGACGATCAGCGTATAGGCCAGAATTTCATGCACCTGATAGAACCTGTCAGCCAGAGTTTCATTCGCCCCGATCAGCGCGGGAAGATGAACCCCAAAGAACGGAATCGGAAACTGACCCGCCGACGACATCAGCCAGCCCGAAAGCGGCATGCCGATCACGCAGACATAAAGCCACGCATGCGCGGCACCCGCCATGGCACGTTCCCATCCGGCATGGGTTTCCAGATGCTCCGGCGGCGGGGACACGAAACGCCAGATGATCCGCGCCACACCGAGGAACAGCACCAGAAGCCCAAAGGACTTATGCATCGCATATACCTCCAGCTTGAACGGCGAATTTTCCATCTGCGTCATGTACAGGCCGACCGGTATAAGGCCGAGGATCAGGAACGCGATCGACCAGTGAAAAAACCGTGCGAGGAAACCGTACTCTTCATCATCGTTCGTAAAATCCATGTCCATAATCCTTTAAAAAACTAAATAAAAAGGTGCCCGTGAAGAACGACGCCGCCCCACGCGCCAAGCCCCGCAAAAACCCAGACCGCCACGCCGTATGACCAGCGCAGGGATTTGTTCTTCACCAGTTCCGACGAGGAATAATGACGCAGGAAAAGATTGATGACGAACAAACCGACGACAAAGCCCAGTATCAGGCCGATGGCGGCAAAAACAAAAACCATGGGAAGAAAATTACTATCACCCGCGCCATTGCGCCAGAGCAATCCGCGTGTCGCCGTAATCGCGCACAAGAAGAATATCAACGCCCGCGAGCGTCTCAGGATCGAGCGATGTTTCACTTTCGATCAGGATAGCCGCATCCTGCGCCAGCCAGCCGTTCGCGCCCAGCCCGTCTAAAGCTTCCTGCACCAGGCCTTTTGAATAAGGCGGGTCCAGAAAAACCAGATTTGCTGCAGCAATTTCCGGCGGCTTAACCCCCGGCTTTCCCGTGTCCTTTAATAGGAAAGAAGATTTCGCGTCAATTTTCAGTGCAGCATAATTCTGGCGGCAAAGGTCAAGGGAACTGCGGTTTTTATCGATAAAAGTGCAGCATAAAGCCCCGCGGGAGATCGCCTCTATACCAAGCGCGCCCGTGCCGCAAAAAGCGTCCAGCACGACCGCCTCGGTCAGAAGTCCGCGCCCCGAAATGATATTGAAGATTGCCTGCCGCACCTTGTCGGACGTCGGGCGGATCGTGCGGTCCTTGGGCGACTGCAAGACGCGCCCGCCATATATCCCGCCCGTGATCCTCATTTCTTGAAATAACCCGGAAGCGCGTCTTTCAGCGCCTTGCCGCGAATTTCGAGCACCGCGCCCTTGCCCATCTGCCCCAGATGGAAATTGCCATAGGACACACGGATCAGGCGGTTGACCTCCAACCCCAGCGATTCCATGACATTCCGCACTTCGCGGTTTTTGCCTTCGGTCAGGGTGATGTTGATCCAGACATTGCTGCCTTGCTGGGATTCCATCTCCGCTTCCATCGGTGCGTATTTCACGCCTTTCCAGTAAAGCCCTTTCTTAAGGCCTTCCAGTTTTTGCTGCGACACACGGCCGAATGCGCGGACGCGGTAGCGTCGTTTCAATCCCGTCGACGGAAGTTCGAGATAACGCGCCAGCTCCCCGTCATTGGTGAGGAGCAGGAGCCCCTCGGTATTGATGTCGAGCCGTCCGACGCTCACAACGCGCGGCAGGGTTTTCGGCAGGGTTTCAAAGACCGTCTTGCGGCCCTTTTCGTCCCGCGCCGTCGTCACCAGTCCCGCAACCTTGTGCAGCAAAAACAGGCGGGTTTCTTCCTTCTGGGCGATTTTCTCGCCGTCCACCTTCACTTCGTCCTCGGCAGTCACGGTTACGGCAGGCGAAGTCAGCTTGCGGCCATTGACGGACACGCGCCCGGCCTCGATCCACTTCTCCGCATCGCGGCGGGAGCAAAGCCCGGCACGCGCCATGACCTTGGCGATCCGTTCTCCCTTGCTTTCGTCTTTGCTTTCCGCGTCGTGATCCATTATTCCAGTATCCTATGTTTTCAGAAACCGACCATAAACATATGGCCGCCGCGATGGAAGAGGCGAAAAGCGCCGCGGAGCGGGGCGAAGTGCCGATCGGCGCGGTTTTGGTCGATGCCCGTACCGGCGAAATGGTCTGCGGCGCCGGAAACGCGACAATTTTGCTCAGCGACCCTACCGCCCACGCCGAAATCCGTACGATCCGCGAACAATGCGCCCGCGTGAATTCCCAGCGTATTCCCGAATACGACCTCTACGTTACGCTCGAACCCTGCGCCATGTGCGCGGGCGCCATCGCCTTTGCCCGCATCCGCCGCCTTGTTTTCGCGGCCGCCGACCCGAAAGGCGGCGGCGTCCTTCACGGCGGTAAATTCTTTGAACAGCCGACTTGCCATCACAAGATCATCGTTGAACACGGCCTGATGGCCGAAGAAGCCGGAAAATTGCTGCGCGACTTCTTCGCCGCGCGGCGCTAGGCGGCTTTGCCCTTTGCGGCCGCCACGGCACGCCATCCAATATCGCGGCGGCAGAATCCGTCTTCCCAGACAATCCTGCCCACCGCCTCATACGCATTTTGCTGCGCCTTGCCGATATCATCCGCAATTGCCGTTACGGTCAGGACGCGCCCGCCGCTCGCCACGACATCATACCCGTTTTTCGCGGTTCCGGCATGAAACACCTTCACACCCTTAAGCGCATCCGCCTTCGCTATCCCTTCGATCTTTCCGCCCTTGGCGTAAGAGGCCGGATAGCCCTTGGCCGCCATGACGACACCCAGAACCTCGTCCTTAGAAAAAGACAATCCGCCCTGATATTGCGAGAGCTCACCTTTGGCGCAGGCATTCAGGATCGACAGGAAGTCATCTTGCAGGCGCGGCAGCATCACCTGACATTCAGGGTCGCCGAAGCGTGTGTTGTATTCGATCAACATGGGCTCACCCTTGACGATCATAAGCCCCGCAAACAACACACCCTGAAAAGGACAGCCGTCAGCCGCCATGCCGCGCACGGTCGGCAGGATGATGCGCTCCATAATTTTTTGCTGTAGCAGATCATCCACCAGATAGGCGGGGGAATAAGCGCCCATACCGCCCGTGTTCGGCCCGACGTCGCCGTCCCCGACACGCTTGTGATCCTGCGCGGAAGCGAACGGCACAACGGTTTTTCCGTCGGCAAGCGCGAAGAAACTGACTTCCTCGCCGTCCATGAATTCCTCGACGACGATTTCGTTGCCCGCCGCGCCAAAGCTATTTCCGGACAGCATGTCGTTTGCAGCATCGATGGCTTCATCGACCGTCTGTGCGATAATCACACCTTTACCGGCAGCAAGCCCATCAGCCTTCACAACGATCGGCGCGCCTGTTTTACGGATAAATTCCGCTGCCATGCCTGCGTCCGTAAAACGTCCATAGGCCGCCGTCGGGATGTTATGGCGTGTGCACATATCTTTGGTAAACGCCTTGGAGCCTTCCAGCCGCGCCGCCGCCTTGGACGGACCGAATACGGCGATGTTTTCTGCCGCCAGCGCGTCCGCAATTCCGGCAACCAGCGGTCCTTCCGGCCCGATGACGACAAGGTCAACCGCCTTGTCCTTGGCAAATGCGACGATGCCCGCAATATCATCAACGGCGATGGGTGCGCATTCGGCCACTTCCGCAATCCCGGGATTGCCCGGCACGGCGTAAAGTTTTGTGCAGTCAGGACTCTGCGCGATTTTCCAGGCCATCGCATGCTCGCGCCCGCCTGATCCCACCAGCAATACTTTCATCGTCACCTCTCCGTTATTCCTCGATCATCACCAGCGACGCGTTACCGCCTGCCGCCGTCGTATTCACGCTGACCACCTTTTCGGTGGCGAAGCGGTGCAGGTAATGCGGCCCGCCTGCTTTCGGCCCCGTGCCGGACAGGCCGTTCCCGCCGAAAGGCTGGACACCCACAACCGCACCGATGGTGGAGCGGTTGATATATATGTTCCCGGCCGCCACTTCCCATGGCATATCTTCGGCCAGGCGGTCAATCCGCGTATGCAACCCGAACGTCAGCCCGTACCCGCTGTCATTGATGGATTTGATCACGGCCGGAAGCGCCTCGGCCTTGTAACGGATAACGTGAAGGGCAGGCCCGAACACCTCGCCTTTCAATTCGTCCATGTCCGTAATCTCATAAGCAACAGGGGCGAAATAGTGACCGCGGCGGCGCAATTCTTCGGATAGCGGCGCCTGCGCGATCTGTTTTCCGACGCCGTCCAGAAACGCCTTGTGATGCTGTAGCGCGGCCAGCGCCTCCTCGTCGATCAACGGCCCGACATCGGTGAACAAAAGCTGCGGGTTTCCAACACGCAATTCCGCCATCGCCCCGCGCAGCATGGTGATGATCTTGTCCGCCACATCTTCCTGCACAAAAAGCACGCGGCAGGCGGAGCATCGCTGCCCTGCAGACCCAAACGCGCTGGTGATGACATCGTCCACCACCTGTTCCGGCAGGGCGGAAGAATCCGCGATCATCGCGTTCTGTCCGCCTGTTTCTGCGATAAGCGGCACAATGGTGCAATCCTTGGCCGCCAGCGCGCGATTGATGGCCCATGCCGCCTTGGTGGAACCTGTAAAAGCGACCCCGCCCACGCATTTATGCTGCACAATCATCTCACCGACCAGCCCGTCTCCGATTATCAGATGCAGAACGCTTTCCGGAACACCCGCATCGTGCATCAGATGTACCGCGGCCTGCGCGATAAACGGCGTTTGCTCCGCCGGTTTCGCCACAACGGCATTTCCTGCCATCAACGCGGCGGCCACCTGACCCGTGAAGATCGCCAGCGGGAAATTCCATGGGCTGATGCATGCAAAAACCCCGCGACCCTGCAGCAAAATTTTATTTCGCTCACCTGTATAAGAGGGCAGAATTCTGCCGTTCTGGTCAAAATCAACCGCTCCTTGTGCAGCATAATAACGGCAAAAGTCGACCGCCTCGCGAATTTCCGCCACGGCATCGGCCAGCGTCTTTCCGGCCTCCCTCATGCACAAAGACAAAAGCAGGGCGGTATTGCGCTCGTAATGATCCGCAATGCGTTCAAGGATCAACGCACGCTCATGCGCGGATGTGCGGTTCCAGAGCGGCTGGGCTTTATGCGCCTGTGTAAACGCCGCATTGACGATATCCTGATTGGCGGCATAGGCCGTGCCGATCCGCTCGCTGGTGTCTGCAGGGTTGCGGACGTCATAGCCGTTGCCGGTCTTCTCCGCCCTGCCGCCGATGATGGAGGCCGCGAATGTTTCCCGCATATCAAAGGCTTTTTCCGCCGCCGCAAGCATCCTTTGCACCGTTCTGGCATCGTCC
>QFNK01000082.1 GCA_003240795.1 Micavibrio aeruginosavorus
GGTTCGAAGCGCCGATCGTGATGATGTTGCCCGGTTCATCTCCCTTTAGCACTTCGCCTTTATAGGAATTACCTTTCAAATGCTCCTGTTTTGAACCCGGGCCGATTTCTTCCGGAGGCCCGCAGCTTGCCAGTGCAAACACAAGAGAGGGGGTGGCTAGTAAGGCGGTTATTTTGGAATTGCTCATATACACTCCCTTTTTAAGATTTTTGTATCCGTGTTTTATGAAAATAAAATGATTTTGTCTATAAAAATCGTATTTAAGAAAAGGTATGCAATGCCAAAATGCAAAAACAACAACATATTCAGGGTGTTTTATGCCTTTGCTGCACTGTTACTAAAGCAGGCGCAGCAATAAGGCATGCGCTGTAACATATTGTAACATTGCACGAATTAACCGTTATCCAGAGGGGCTATCGCGGCGCATCATTTGGCCGTCGATAACAGTTGGTAGAAGGCGAGTTTTAAGGCAAAATGTAAGTATAAATGTTGCGCGAGGCCTTCATACTGATCCTCACCTTCCGGCCACTGAAGGCCTCCCCCGGAGCCACCGGGCTATGACAGAAGGAGAATGTATGGAAGCTATGAGAACGCTTGAACAATGTCCCGCTCTGGTCCTGAACGCTGATTTCAGACCGCTTAGCTATTACCCTTTGTCGGTATGGCCATGGCAGGAAGCGGTAAAGGCCTTGTTCCGCGACAGCGTAACGGTCCTGTCTGAATATGACCGCGTTGTCCGTTCTCCCGGTTTAGAGTTAAAGCTTCCAAGCGTTCTGGCACTGAAGGAATATGTGCGGGCCGACAGAAAACCCGCCTTTACGAGATTTAACGTTTTTCTGCGCGACGAATGGCATTGCCAGTATTGCGGCGAGCCGTTCCGGACGAATGATCTGACTTTCGATCATGTGATACCGAGGTCGCGCGGAGGCAAGACATCCTGGACGAATATCGTCACGGCATGCCGCTGCTGCAACACGATAAAGGGGCACAAGCTTCCCCGTGATTGCGGAATGTTCCCGATAACGGAACCGGTGCAGCCGGACATCTTCGAACTCCAGGAAAAAGGACGGAAGTTTCCACCGAACTTTCTGCACAAAAGCTGGGGGGACTTTCTTTACTGGGATAGCGAACTTGAATCGGAAGAAGGAGGAGCGCGGTTTCAGTAATCTAAAACCAAAAACAGAGTTGAACAAGGAGGTACACTATGTTTGGTAAGATGCTTGATGTTAGTCACCACAGAACGACCACGGAAGCCGTTGGATTCTATTTCATCGCTTTGACATTGATGGTCGGTATATCGACAACGCTGGTTCATTTCCTGGGACTGGTCGGCGTGGTTGAAACAACCGGCACATTCTTTAGCGGCAGTGAAGTCTACACGCTGATCGGAACGGTCATCGTCCTCATGATCGGCGGGTTGATCCTGACGAGCCGGAGTTTGACGAGCGACATCTTCTCCGTCCTCGTGGTCGCGGTCGGTGTTTACCTGTCCTACACGTCAAACGTGATGGTCGGTCTGATCCCGATAGCGCTGCTGACGACGCTTAAAAAATAAAGACTAAGGACACTCAGAATGTGAATAAGGCCGGGCGGATCATTCCGCCCGGTTTTTCTTTACTTGCATGCGTTTGGGGCGTAGCCTTGTCACAACTTTAAGCGTAGGAGTGGACATGAACCTAAAAGATATATTTTCCGAACAGGCGCTTAGCCGCGCTGGTTTAAAACGCGAAGGTTGGGGAGGGGTTATACCCCCGAAAGGGCCGGGCGGCGGTGGCGGCGCTCCTGCTGTAGCACTTCAATAGACATTTTATGGGGCGAGAATTTTTTCTCGCCCTTAATTTTATGGCTGAAACCCGCAGAAATCCTTGACTTTTGGCATGGCGAACGGCTATTGGTTTGCGATAATTCAATCGCAAGGGTGCCGCTATGTTCAAAGATTTGTTCGATTTTAAAAAACAACGCACGTTGAAAGAGTCCGTTGGATTCTATCTGTTCTACGCCTGTCTCGCGCTGGGCGTGCAGGGCTTCGCGCTTATGCTCGGCGCATAGCCGTCCACAGGGCGAAGACAGCCAGCAGCGCACAGAAGAAAACATTGTAATTCGCCATGGACAGGCCGATCACCGGATCCGTCCAGGGAATTTCATCGCACCGCGCGAGCGGCGCGGCTTCTATCTGTGCCAGAACATCGGAAATACTGCCTTCAAAGGACGGAATGGTGCAGCCTTCGAGGAAGGACGGCCACCATTTGCGCTCGACCCCCGTGTGGTAGGACGCAAACACCGCGTTGACGGCAAAGGCGACGGCGCTGAGCCCAAGAAAGATGCGCGGCGCCGACGGCGACTTCCCGCTCATTGCAATTCCAAGAAGGCCGAACAGCACGACAAGCGCGTAAGGCGCACGCTGGTACAGGCACAGCTCGCACGGATGAAGGCCGTAGGCATACTGGCTGACATAAGCGATGGCGAGCGCGGCGGCGGAAAATCCGGCCACGAAGATAAGGGCGCAGCGGCGGTCGGAGACTATGTTTTGCAGACAATTTTTCATGGTGAAAACTATACGCCTATTTGTGTTTATTGGAAGGCCGTCATGACGGCGGGGATCATCATTTCCAGACCTTTCGCGCCCAGATAGAAAAACGCGGCGAACCAGGCGAGCGACCACAGCGTGCCGACAATCATCCCGATCAGCACGGCGAGGCCGTCACGCACCAGAACGCCGACGGACATCAGGATAACGCCGATCGCGGGAACCGTGTTTGTCAGCGGCAGCGGCATGATGATACAGGCGACCATGAGCGTGCCGGTGATGCCGATAAGATAAGAAAAGATGCCTTGTGTCATATGGGCATAACGCGGTTTCGCGATCGTCTCGAGCTTTGCCGTCCATTTGAAAGCGTGGTCCATGAACGCCTCGAAAATATCCTTGCGGACGACCTTGCGGCGGATGATGTCCGGCATCCAGAGCGTGTGGAAGCCAAGCGCCTGCTGGAGCGTCAGGAGCCCCATCGGCAGGCAGACCAGGCTTTTCAGGCCGAACGTCGGAATAGGGATAATGCAGAAAAGCCCCATCAGCAGCAGGAAAAAGCCGAACCCACGCTCGTGAAAGCCCTCCAGTATGTCGGACATCCGCACATCCTGGCCCTCGAAGCGGTTTTTCAGCTCCGTCAAAAGGTCGGAGAGGGCGCGGGGCGTTTCGTGCGAATTTTCCATGGATTTTTAAATGCCTATCGTGTATTTGAATTGCTGACCAGCCATTCTTATAACGCGGGTGTGGTGAAATTGGTAGACGCGCCAGACTCAAAATCTGGTTCCGCAAGGAGTGTCGGTTCGATTCCGACCACCCGCACCATAAAACTCCGGTAAATATTTTTTAAAATTCCGCGAAGGGTTATACCTTCACGCGCGTATGAATGTCGTAACAACCTTCATACGGAGCAAAAATGCGTCTCTTATTTACAAAAATTCTGGCCTTCGGAAGCACTGTCGCCGCCTTCATGTTCGTCGGTGCCGGAGAGGCGCGCGCAGATTATTGCCGCGAATATACGCGCACCGTCTATATCGGCAGCAACGTGCAGGAAGCATACGGCAATGCCTGTCTCCAGCCGGACGGAAGCTGGATGATCGTCGGCGAAGGGCCGATGCACGCCATTCCGGATAATGCCAGTAACGTGAATTACGTGATCCGCGACGATAACCGCACCTATGTGCCGTCGCGCGTCGTTTATTACGACCAGCCACAGATCCGTGTTTACAAATCGCGCCCCGCACCGATTTTTGTGTGGAACCAGCGCGGCCATTATCACGGCAAGAAATACGTCAGCTATAACAAACCGCGTCATTACGATCGTCATGACAGGCACGATCACCGCGGCGGAAGATGGGACCGTGATGACCGCCGCGGCCACGGACACAGATAGTCGCTGTGTAGCCTTTATATGTTTCCTCATGGCAAAACCCCGCTTTTTACAGCGGGGTTTTGTTCCGTTGGAGGGAGGAAGGAAGCTCAGCCTGCGGTGCTGGTCTTTTTCTGTGTGGAAATCGGAACGAGCGGCGGGCGTTTCACAACAAAGGCGCGCTCACCATGTTGTGTGATATCCAGCCCCGACTCCTCGTCCTGCGCGCTGACGCGCACCGGCATGATCTTGCCGACGAGAAAGAAAATGAAGGCCGTCATCATGATGGTGTAGGACACAACGGCCAGCGCGCCGACGATATTGGCAATCATCAGATCGCTGCCGCCGTATAGCAGTCCGTCCGCACCAGCGGGATTGACATCCGTTGTTGCGAATACGGCGGTCAGGATCGTCCCGATCGTTCCGCCCACGCCGTGACAGGCGAACACATCGACGGTGTCATCGGTTTTCAGTTTCTGCTTCACAATGCGGCAGGCATAGTTGCATGCAACGGCCGTGATCCCGCCGATGGCAAGCGCGGCCTGCACCGTGACGAAACCGGCGGCGGGCGTAATCGCGACGAGTCCGGCGACAACCCCGACCATCGCGCCGACCGCGGACGGCTTGCCCGATAACACCCAGTCCATCAGCATCCAGACCGTCATGGTCGTGGCGGCGGCGAAGAAAGTGGTCGCGGCCGCTTGCCCGGCTAGCCCGTTGGCGGCGAGGGCGGAGCCCGCGTTGAATCCAAACCAGCCGAACCAGAGCATCGTGCCGCCGAGCATCACGAGCAGGACGGAGAAGGAATTGTTGTCTTCGGGTTTGAATCCCGCGCGGTTGCCGAGCATGAGCGCCGCGATCAACGCTGCATAGCCGGAGGTCATGTGCACGACAAGCCCGCCCGCGAAATCAAGGCCGCCCATCTCGGCGATCCATCCGCCCGGGCCCCAGACCCAGTGCGCGACGGGCACATAAACGATCAGCGACCATGCCGCCATAATGACCAGCCATGCCTTGAACCGTACGCGTTCCGCAACGGCGCCGGTGATCAGGGCAGGGGTGATGATGGCGAAGGTGCACTGGAAAAGCATGAACAGCACGTGCGGTATCGTCGTGCCGTATGTGTCGTCCGGCTCCATCCCGACATCTTTCAGGAATAGGTGGTCGATGCCGCCGATGAAGCCGAAGGTGTCACTCTTGGTGAAAACAAGGGAATAACCACAAACGGCCCAGAGCAGGCCGACCACGCCGAGGCAGGCAAAGGATTGAAATTTTGTGGAAACGACCGACTTCGCCGGCACCATCCCGCCATAGAAAAACGCGACGCCCGGCGTCATTAAAAGAACCAGCGCGCATGCGACGAGCATCCAGGCTATATCGGCACCAATCATACAAAAGACCTTCTCGAATTGAAAAACAGTGATGCGTTAAATAATATTCAGACATGCATTTTTTGCAATACTCTTTGTGCGATGCGGGAAGTTTTTCCCCAGAATGGTAAATTCCTGCGGAAAATCAAAAAATTACTTGTAACCACGCATGCTGATCGTTAATTAACATAAAATTAATCCCATAAGACGACTATGAAGCTTCTTGAAGACCGGAAGTGAGATGAACAACGAGACGCCAGATCGCCGTACCGGAAGGTTGAGCGCTGCCTTTAACAAGGCGGTGCGTCCCGCGCTGGAAAAAGTCGGCTATATCCTGACGACGTACCCGAGCAAGGCAACGGGCGCCAGCGGCCTTGCGGCCGATGTCATGTTCATGGGGCAGGCGCTGGAAAACGGAAACAATATCGGCGTCTGCGCTGCCGTTATCGGCATGTATGCGTCCGTGCAGCTGGTGCGCTTTGGCGACCCGAAGATCAGCAGCGAGCAGAAGGAAGGGTTCGAGGACCCGCAGGACAAACGCACATTGCGGCAGATTGTGTTCAACCCCAGCAAGTACCCGTGGGAACATCTCGGCATGGTGCGCGTATCGTCCATGGGGTTGATTTTCGCGGGCGGCGTCGCGGGTGCCAGCTATGGCGAGATCGGATATTCCGCGATGGCGCTTCTGGGTTACGCGGTGAAAATGGGAATTGCGGAGCGGGAAAAGGGTAGCGTGCCTGTTCCCGAAACCGGCAGCCGTATCATGCGCGAGATTTACAACACCAAAGCCTATGTGCTCGAAAATCCGAACCCGACGGCCGGGATATTCTGGAACGCAGGATTGGTGCCTTATGCGGCGGAAGCCGTGCTGAAGGGCGAGTATTACAAGCTGGCCTCGGCCGCACTGTACTTCCTGCCCAACACATTCACAATGCTGTCCAGCAAGCGGGCGCAGACATTGCCGTCCGATCCAGTGCCGCCGCGCCACGATCCCGCGTAATTATTTCGCGGCGCGTTTCGCGGGTTTCACCTTGTCCAGAATCGGCTTCAGGTAATGGCCTGTATAGCTTTCTTTCGTTTTCGCTATTTCTTCGGGTGTGCCGGTTGCGACAATCTGCCCGCCCTTATGCCCGCCCTCCGGCCCGATATCGATGACCCAGTCGGCTGTCTTGATGACTTCCAGATTGTGTTCGATGACAACGACCGTGTTGCCCTGATCGACGAGCGTATGGAGAACCTCCATCAATTTGCGCACGTCTTCGAAATGAAGCCCCGTGGTCGGTTCGTCCAGGATATAGAGCGTTTTTCCGGTCGAGCGTTTTGAGAGTTCCTTGGACAGTTTCACGCGCTGCGCTTCGCCGCCTGACAATGTCGTCGCGGGCTGTCCGACCTTGATGTAGCCGAGACCGACCTCACACAATGTTTCCATCGTCCGGCGGATTGTCGGCACGGCCTGGAAAAATTGCGCGGCATCCTCGATCGTCATGTCGAGGATGTCGGCAATGGATTTTTCCTTGAACTTCACCTCGAGCGTTTCGCGGTTGTAGCGCTTGCCCTTGCACGCCTCGCACGTCACGTAAACATCGGGGAGGAAGTGCATCTCGATCTTGATGACGCCGTCACCCTCGCACGTTTCGCAGCGTCCGCCCTTGACGTTGAAGGAGAAGCGGCCGGGACCGTAACCGCGCGCCTTCGCCTCCGGAAGTCCTGCGAACCAGTCGCGGATCGGCGTGAACGCGCCCGTGTAGGTCGCAGGGTTGGAACGCGGCGTGCGCCCGATTGGCGACTGGTCGATGTCGATGACCTTGTCGAGATGTTCCAGCCCTTCAAGCTTTTTATAGGGAAGCGGGTGCTCGCGGCTTCCCATCAGTTTCTGGGACACGGCGCGGTATAACGTATCAATGGTAAAGGTGGATTTGCCCGAACCCGAAACGCCCGTCACGCAGGTGAATGTGCCGATCGGAATTTCGCCCGTGACGTTTTTCAGATTGTTGCCGCTCGCGCCGCTGAGTTTCAGGGATTGTCCCTTGCGTCCCTTGCGGCGTTCCTTCGGCAGCGGCACTTCCAGCTCGCCGGTCATGTATTTCGAGGTGATGCTTTTCTTGTTTTTAAAGACCTGCTCCGGCGTTCCTTCGGCGATAACGGTGCCGCCGTGAACGCCCGCACCGGGGCCCATGTCGATCAGGTAATCGGCAAGACGGATCGCGTCTTCGTCATGTTCCACAACCAATACCGTGTTGCCGATATCGCGTAGGTGTTTGAGCGTATCGAGCAGGCGGTTGTTGTCTTTCTGGTGAAGGCCGATGGAGGGTTCGTCCAGAACATACAGAACACCCGTCAGGCCGGAACCGATTTGTGAGGCGAGACGGATACGCTGGCTCTCCCCGCCGGACAGCGTCGCGGAGGAGC
>QFNK01000083.1 GCA_003240795.1 Micavibrio aeruginosavorus
ATCTGATAAAACGCCGTCTGCACCATCGGGCCGCGCCAGATCATCGGCTTTTCCTCCTCGACCAGATATCCCATGGACATCAGCGAGAGGCCGTGCGCCTCGATCGGGACGATCTTTCCCGCCTCGTCCGTAACGGGCTTCATCCCTGTCGTCGCGGTCAGGCGCGGGACGGACGGGCCGTAAATATCGGCATCGAGCAGCGCCGTGCGGTAGCCAAGGCGCGAGAGCGCGACGGCGATATTGAACGCCGCCGTTGATTTACCGACACCGCCCTTTCCGCTGCCCACGGCGATCACGTATTTGAACGGCAGCTGCAGCGGCGGGTTCTTGTTCATGCCGTGCGGGTCGGGGCCGTCATCGGTTTGCTGTTCTTCCTGCTGCGCGGCCTGCGTACGTTCCGCCGTCAGGACGGCCGTGACGGAAGAGATGCCATCGATCGCTTTTACGGCGGCTTCCGCCTTCTGGCGCAATGTCTCCATCGCAGGGCCCATGGCGGGATCGACGCTGATGGTGAACACCGCGTCGCCGCGCTTGCCGACATGCACGCTTTCGATCATGCCCGCGGACACAAGGTTTCCGCCGTTCGGCGCATCTATCGCCTGCAGGGCTTCGAATATCCGGGCTTTTAGGTCATCGCTCATTATTTATTGTCTCCCCCCGAAAAATCTTTATCCTTGGTACCGCTATTGTCACGGCATGGTATTACAATATGTCATGTCATCTGAAAACATAGAATTGGGAAACATAAATGGCGTGGGATGATAAAGGCGGCAAAGGGCGTAATCCATGGGGTAGCCCTCCCTCCGGTGATGACGGGAACAAAGGCCGTAGCCCTTGGGGAACAGGCGGCGGTGGAAACGGCGGCGGCAAAGGGCCGACACCCCCCGATTTCGACGATCTTTTCAAAAATTTCCAGGACAATCTGCGCGGCATCTTCCCGCAGAATTCAGGCGGCGGACGCCTTATCCTCGCAGGTACGGGCGTAATCGCAGCCCTCTGGCTTTCCAGCGGCTTTTTCATCGTCAACCCCGGTGAGCATGCCGTCGTCCAGCGTTTCGGCGCGTGGAACCGGACGGTCGATACCGAAGGTCTGAAATACCACCTTCCGGCACCGTTCGAGGCGATGAACAAATTCAACGTCAACGAAATCCGTACGATGAATATCGGCTTTTCTGGTGTTAGCGGCCGTGCGCAGAGCGCTTCCGCAACGCGTGACGTTCCGGAAGAAAGCCTGATGCTGACCTCCGACTTCAACATTGTCGACCTCGATTTCGTGATCCAGTGGAACATCAGCTCCGCCGAGGATTTCGTCTTCAACATCGAAAATCCGGAAAACACTCTCCGCAAAGTCGCGCAGAGCGCGATCCGCGAAGTGGTCGGACAGACACGCATGTTCCCCATCATCACGACGGAACGCGGGCGCGTCGCGGACAACGCCAAGGCGATCATGCAGCAGATCCTCGACGACTATAAATCCGGGATCAATATTACGCAGGTCCTGATCAACAGCGCGCGCGTCCATCCGGATGTGCAGACCGCGTTCCAGGACGTTCAGGCCGCCAAACAGGACGGCGAGGACGTGCAGAACCGTGCGCAGGCCTATCAGGAAGATATCCTTCCGAAGGCGCGCGGCGCGGCGACCCGCGTTGTGCAGGAAGCGGAAGCGTATCGTGACTCCGTCATTGCCCGCGCGACCGGTGACGCGGAGCGTTTCAATTCCGTATTGAAAGCGTATCAGTCCGGACAGGATGTCACGCGGGAGCGCATGTATATCGAGACGATGGAAAGCGTTCTCGGCAACTCCCAGAAAATCATTCTGGACAGCGGCAAGAACGGCGCGGTTCCCTACCTTCCGCTGAACGAACTGCCGCGCATGGCACCGGCCGCGGGCGGCAAGCCGAACGCGCTGTCCAACGACACAGACAACAGCAAAGGCGAGTAACATGAACGGTAAACTCACCATCCTTCTTTTCGTTCTCGGCGCTGCCCTGATCGGTATTTCGCAGACATTCTTTGTCGTCGACCAGACGCAGCAGGCCATCGTCCTGCAACTCGGCCAGCCTGTCGGCGATCTGCGCAAGCCCGGCCTGCATGTGAAAGTGCCTCTGATTCAGGAAGTACGTTATTTCGACCGCCGCATCCTGTCGGTCGATCCGTTGCCCGAAGAGATGGTTATTTCCAGCAGCCAGATCACGCGCCCTGCGGAAAAGAAGGCGGAAGCAACACCTGAAGAGGGTGCAGGCGAAGATGCCGAAAACCCGATGGAAACAGGCGAGAAGGACGAGATCGTCATTCCGCCGATCAGCAATGTGAGCGGGGAGCCGATCATCGTCGATTCCTTTGCGCGCTACCGTATTTCCGATCCGCTGCAATTCATGAAGACGCTTCGCTCCGTGGATAACGCCAACAAACGTATCGAAAGCATCATGGACGAAGCCACGCGCACAGTGCTCGGCTCCACAACGCTGAAAGAGCTTCTGTCTTCGGAGCGCACGCGCATCATGGGCGAGATCCGCACCCGTCTGAACCGCAAGATTCAGGAAGACAAGATGGGGATCGAAGTCGTGGATGTCCGCATCGTTCGCGCGGATCTCGGTGAATCGCTGCGTGATTCCACCGTCCGCCGCATGATTTCGGAGATGAAGGAACGTGCGACCGAAACACGGGCGAAAGGCGAGCAGCTCGCGCTTGAAATCCGCGCCAACGCGGAGAAGCAGCGCACGGTCATTCTTGCCAACGCCGAACGCGACGCGCAGATCATCCGCGGTAACGGGGATGAGGAAGCGATCCAGACCTATGCGAGCGCCTTTAACAAAGACCGCGAGTTCTACGCGTTCTCCCGCTCGCTGGAGGCCTACAAGAACACGATGTCCGATCAGGACACACGTCTGATCCTGTCTCCGGACTCCGACTTCTTCCGGTATTTTGAAAACCGTCCGAACAGATAAATTTAAAAAGCGGGCCTTCGGGCCCGCTTTTCTTATGGCTGTAATTTTTCATACAGGATGCCTTTAACTCGCCATACTCGCGGCCTAATTTCAATGCTCGCGGCAGGGCGGTGTTGTTGACCCTGCCCCATGAACAGCATAGAGTAACAACACCCTATATCTTGTCCCGAGAGGCAACACGCATCATGCAAAACCACCTCAAAACATTCACCGCCATCGCCCTGATCATGGCGACAGGCATGCCCGCAATTTCCCACGCCATGGGCGATAAGGAAAAAGCGCCGGAGGCCGCTGCCGCAGCTTCCGCCCCCGTTTCCTCCCCTATCCCGCCGGGCGCGCCTTACAGCTTTGCCGACATCGCGGATGACCTCGTTCCCGCGGTCGTGAACATATCCTCCACGGTCAAGGCGGAAGCGCCGGCGGACCTGGAAGGCCAGCTTCCGGAAATGCCGCAATTCCCGCCCGGCTCGCCGTTCGAGGATTTCTTCGAGCAGTTCCTGAACCGCCGCGGCGGGGCGGAGCCCGCCATCCCGCCGACATCGCTCGGTTCCGGCTTTGTGGTCGATGCTGAGAAAGGCCTGATCGTCACGAACAACCACGTGGTCAAGGATGCGGAAGAAGTGCGCGTCACGTTTCAGGATGACGACACGCTGGTCGCGAAAATCATCGGCAAGGACGAGAAAATGGACCTCGCCGTCCTGAAGGTTGAAACTGACAAGAAACTGACTGCCGTATCGTTCGGCGATTCCGACAAGATGCGCGTCGGCGACTGGGTTCTGGCTATCGGCAACCCCTTCGGTCTTGGCGGCACGGTTACGGCCGGTATCGTCTCCGCGCAGCAGCGCAACATCAACGCCGGTCCATATGACGACTTTATCCAGACGGACGCCTCCATCAACCGCGGCAACTCCGGCGGCCCGATGTTCGACCTGAACGGGAAAGTCATCGGCATCAACACGGCAATCTTCTCTCCGTCCGGCGGTTCCGTCGGGATTGGCTTTGCCATTCCGTCCAACCTTGCGAAGAGCGTTGTCGATCAATTGATCGAATACGGCAAGACGCGCCGCGGCTGGATCGGCGTGCGCATCCAGAGCCTGACGCCCGAAATCGCAGAAGGCCTCGGCCTGAAAGACAGCCATGGCGCCCTCGTCGCTTCCGTCATGGAAGGCGGCCCTGCGGAAAAAGCGAAACTGAAACAAGGTGACGTGATTGTCGAATTCGACGGCAAGTCCGTCAACGCGATGAGAAATCTTCCGCGCATCGTCGCCGAAACGCCCGTTGAAAAAGACGTCCCATTCAAATACTGGCGCGACGGCAAGCTCCTGACCGGCAAGATCAAGGTCGGCGAACTGGAAAAAGCCGAAGAGGCCGGCCTAACGGGCGAAACGGAAACGCCTGTTAAAAAGGAAGAAACCCAGCGCGGGACGGAGATCAAAAATCTTGGCATGACGCTCGGCTCCCTCGGCGATACGACCCGCAAGCTCTACAACGTGCCGGACAATGTCAAAGGCGTTGTGGTGACGGACGTTGCGGGCCGCGGCGAGGCCCTGACCAAAGGCATGACACCGGGCGATGTCATCGTGGAGATCAACCAGCAGAAGGTTGAAACCCCGAAACAAGCGGAAGACGCATTCGCAAAAGCCCAGAAAGACGGTAAATCCTCCGTCCTGCTGCTCGTCAACCGCGACAATGATGTCCGTTTCGTCGCGTTGCGCCTGAAAACAGACGCCAAGAAATAAATCTTGTCTTCCATGACCCTTCCGGTTTATCGCAAGGGTCATGGGTAAGATCATCCACATTATCGCAGGGCCTACGGCCAGCGGGAAATCCGCTCTGGCGATCGAACGCGCGCTTGCATTGGGCGGCGCGGTCATCAATGTGGATTCACGCCAGATCTACGACGCCCTTCCCATTCTCTCGGCGCAGCCGTCGCAGGAAGACAAGGACACTGTTCCCCATCATCTTTACGGCGCGCTTCATCCCAACGAGGCGTGCTCCGCCGGACGCTGGCGGGAGATGGCGGAGCCACTGATCGCAAAGCTTCTCGCAGACGGTATTACGCCTATCGTAACGGGCGGTACGGGCCTCTATATCCGCGCCCTGACCGAAGGGCTGTCCCCCATTCCGCGCATTCCGGACGAGATCCGCGAGGCCGCCAACCGCACGCAGGAAGAAATGGGCAACCCCGCCTTTTACGACGCGCTGAAGGCGCGCGATCCCGAAACCGCCGCGCTTTACCATCCGATGCATACGGCCCGCCTCGTCCATGCGTGGGAGATGCTGGAGGCCACGGGCAAAGGCCTAGCCTACTGGCAATCCCTGCCCCGCCTTGCACCGCCGGAGGACTGGCGCTTCGATATCACCATCGTCATGCCCGAACGCGCCGTCCTGCACGATCGTTGCAACAGGCGTTTCGTGCAGATGCTGGATCACGGCGCGATGGAAGAGGTCCATGATTTCGATGCCGCCGCCGGTCGCGGCGAGGTCGCGCCTGATTCCATCGTTCACAAAACCATCGGTCTTCCCGCCCTGCGCGGCCTTCGCGACGGCACGCTGTCAAAGGAAGACGCTATCGCCTCAGCGCAAGCCGAAACACGCCAGTATGCCAAGCGCCAATCCACCTGGTTCAACAACCAGATCAGGCCGCAGGACAATATTTCGAATATTACCGTTCTCGGATAAATACGGGCCTTCTTAAAATTTTCTTGCCACTGCCCGAATTTTCACGTTACCTTGTCGCCATGCAAAAGAACCTTGGCATTCTCGTCGTGCTTCTCGTGGTGCTCCTTACGGAGGCGCTGCCGCTCTGACGTGTCTTTTTAGGTCAAAGCATTGCAAGCGCTCCCGAAGAAATCTTCCGGAGCGTTTTTTAATGGCCTGAAAATCCTCAAAATGCGGAAACGAACTGATAAATGCCCGATAAGAAACCCAAGGACCTATGCATAAACGGAATGGAAGACATGCAGGAATTGTTCATTAATAATAATTATGTTGCGTTTTTAGAAAGAAAGTTACGTTTCTTTTGCAAGCGTGCATCTATTATGTCCATAATGAAGAATAATATCTGCTTACCTCCAATGTGCAACCATTCAAAGCCTCGTCCGGCCTTCCGGACGGGCTTTGTTTTTTAAAAGGACGAAAAGCCCATGACCCCGACCGCAGCAAAGGAACAGGCAACCGCGCAACAACATGCGATCACGCCGCAGCCGAAAACCAAAAAGATGACCGGCGCGCAGATTGTGATGGAGGCTCTGGCCGAACAGGGCGTGGATACGATCTTCGGCTATCCGGGCGGCGCTGTGCTCCCGATCTATGACGCGCTTCACCAGCAGGACCGCATCAGGCACGTTCTCGTCCGTCACGAGCAAGGCGCGGGACATGCAGCGGAAGGCTACGCCCGCTCTACCGGAAAAGTCGGCGTCTGCCTCGTCACCAGCGGCCCCGGTGCGACCAATGTCGTCACACCGCTTACCGATGCGCTTCTGGATTCCATCCCCATGGTCTGTATTTCGGGGCAGGTTCCGACCTTCCTGATCGGTACGGACGCGTTTCAGGAGGCCGACACGACGGGCATCACCCGCGCGTGTACGAAGCATAATTACCTCGTGAAAAACATCGAAGACCTGCCGCAGATCATCCACGAAGCCTTTCACGTCGCGCGTTCGGGCCGTCCCGGCCCCGTCCTGATCGACCTTCCGAAGGACATACAGTTCGCGGAGGGAAGCTATATCTCCAAGGACGAAGCGCCTGTGCATTTCTATCAACCGCGCACGGAGGCGGAGCCGGAGCTGATCGAGCAGGCCATCGAAATGATGGCATCGGCCAAGCGTCCCGTTTTCTACACGGGCGGCGGTATCATCAACGCGGGGCCGGAAGCATCCGAGGCGCTGACCGCCCTTGTCCGTGCAACAGGATTTCCCATCACATCCACCCTTATGGGACTGGGCGCGTTTCCGGCCAGCGACAAGCAATGGCTGGGCATGCTCGGCATGCACGGCACATACGAGGCAAACTGGGCTATGCATGACTGCGATGTCATGATCTGCATCGGCGCGCGCTTCGACGACCGTGTGACAGGCGCGCTGAAAGGCTTTTCTCCCAACTCGAAAAAAATCCACATCGATATCGACCCCAGCTCGATCAACAAGAACGTGCATGTCGATCTCGGCATCGTCGCAGATGCGGGCAAGGCGACGCAGATGCTTCTCGATGTCTGGAAAAAGCGCGGTTTCAAGGCCGATCAGCAGGCGCTTTCGCAGTGGTGGGATCAGATCGGCGAATGGCGCGGCGTCAAGTGTCTTCAATACACCGCGTCGAAAGACACGATCAAACCGCAATACGCGCTGGAGCGTCTGCGCGATGCGATCAAGAAGGACGGACGCGATACCTATATTTCCACGGAAGTCGGCCAGCACCAGATGTGGGCGGCGCAGTTCCTTCCGTTTGACAAGCCGAACCGCTGGCTGACGTCCGGCGGCCTCGGCACGATGGGTTACGGCCTTCCCGCCGCCGTCGGCGCGCAGATGGCGCATCCGGATGCGCTCTGCATCGACGTTGCCGGTGAGGCGTCGATCCTGATGAACATTCAGGAAATGACCACGGCGGTTCAATACCGCCTGCCCGTCAAAATCTTTATCCTGAACAATCAATGGATGGGGATGGTGCGCCAGTGGCAGGAATTGCTGCATGGCGAGCGTT
>QFNK01000084.1 GCA_003240795.1 Micavibrio aeruginosavorus
CGTACAATCCGGTCGTGGCGCGCGCGTTCACCTTCGACCCGTCGTTCATATCGACATTGGCCTTGGGGTTTTCAAGCTGCACGACTTCCGGGTTCTCGCGGCTCTGCGTCGCCTTGTCGGCGGTCACGGTGTAGGGCTGATTCTTGTCGTCGACGCTGTTGAAAACTGGTTTCAGAAGTTCGTTCTGGATGTTTTCGGAGGCGGGGAGAAGGTCTTCCTTCTTCATCGGCTCCACCCGTTTTCCGGCCTCGTCCCATGTCAGGACGACAACTGTCATGGCAATCGCCACGAGAGGCAGAATGAAGCGCAGGGATTTGATGAAGGCCGTATAACGGCGGCCGATCGTGATGGTGCGGCCTTCGCCAACGGACAGCTGGCTGAGGCGGTTGTCTTTTTTGTTCTCGCCGAAAAAATCGGTGTCTTCATCACTCATGAAGAACAGTCTTACGCGAAATCAGGGAATCAGGCAACGCCGCGCTGCAGGCAATCCTGAAGGCGGATCAGGCCTTTAACCGCGCCGTTATCGTCACGCACGACAAGGCTGGTCAGATAACTGCCGGGCGTCTTGGTCATGATGTTGAGGGCTTCGACCGCCAGGGCGTTTTCCTCGATGGCGCGGGGAGTTTTGGTCATGATGCTCGCGGCCTGTTTTTGCAGCAGGTCGGGCGCCATGTGGCGTTTCAAGTCGCCGTCGGTGACGATGCCCTTGAGCGTGCCGTTTTCCATGATAAGGACGCAGCCGAGGTTTTTTTCTGCCAGCTGCACGATCACCTGATCCATCGTCGCCGTCTCGGGCAGCGTCGGCAGGTTTGCCATAGGCTGCATCACCGCGGACACGGTCAGGAGTTTCTGGCCGAGCTTGCCGCCCGGATGAAAGACGCTGAATTGTTCCGGCGTCAGGCCCATGCGTTCCAGCAGGGCGACGGCCAGCGCATCGCCGAGGGCGAGCTGCATCGTCGTCGAGGTCGTCGGGGCAAGGCCGTTCGGGCAGGCTTCCGGTGCTTTGGGCAGCAGCAGGACGATGTCCGCGTGGCTTGCCAGCGTGCTCGTCGCCTTGCCGGTAATGGCGATCAGCGTGATGCCGAAGCGGCGCGTGTAATGGATCATGTCCGAGAGTTCGTTGCTCTCGCCGGAGTTGGAGAGGAGCAGGACGACATCGCCTTCGGTAATCATGCCGAGGTCGCCGTGGCTGGCTTCGTTCGCGTGAACGAAGTGCGACGGTGTTCCGGTGGAGGCGAGGGTCGCCGTGATCTTGCGCGCGACATGGCCGCTCTTGCCGATACCGGCGACGATCAGGCGGGCGCGGCGCTCTGTCTTCATTTTGTGAATGGCATCGACGGCGCGGGCGAAGTTGTCGTCAAGAGAATCGGCGAGCGCCTTCAGGCCCTCCATCTCCGTCAGGACG
Organism: Micavibrio aeruginosavorus; assembly: GCA_003240795.1. GTDB lineage: Bacteria > Pseudomonadota > Alphaproteobacteria > Micavibrionales > Micavibrionaceae > Micavibrio_A > Micavibrio_A aeruginosavorus_B. Next base: position 1,406 of record QFNK01000084.1, read on the forward strand.
GCGCGGCGTCCGGCGGCGAGGTCGTTGCTTGTTGTATTGTCCGTCATGATTTTAGTGGGCGAAGATATCGACATCGGGCCATCCTTCAAGATCGAGCGCGGAACGCGTGGGCAGGAAATCGAAGCAGGACTGTGCGAGCGCCGTGCGGCCTTCGCGCGCCAGCATCGCATCCAGCTTTTCCTTGATCTTGTGCAGATAGAGGACGTCGCTCGCGGCATAGGCCAGCTGCTCGTCCGTCAGTTTGTCCGCGCCCCAGTCGGAAGTCTGCTGCTGCTTGCTCAGCTCGACGCTTACGAGGTCGCGGCAAAGCTCTTTCAGGCCGTGGCGGTCCGTAAACGTGCGCGTCAGGCGCGAGGCGATTTTTGTGCAGTAAACAGGTGTGCAATCCACATCCAGATATGCCTTGATGGAAGCGATATCGAAACGGCCGAAATGGAACAGTTTCAAAACGCCTTTGTCGGCAAACAGTTTTTTCAGGTTCGGGGCGCCGTAGTCTCCGGCGGCGAACTGGACGAGGTGCGCGGTGCCGTCGCCGCCCGAAAGCTGAACCAGGCACAAACGGTCGCGAACGGGATTCAGGCCCATTGTTTCCGTGTCAACGGCAACCGAATTTCCGAAGGAAAGATTTGCGGGAATATCGCCTTTGTGAAGCGTAATCGACATAAGAAAATCACTTTCTACAAATGGCATGTTCCGCGTCCCCGTTGGGAGCGGAAATGGTGCCCATGAGAGGACTCGAACCTCCACATCCTTGCGAATACTAGCACCTGAAGCTAGCGCGTCTACCAATTCCACCACATGGGCCAAATGTGGAGTGGGTTTTAGCGCAGCGAGGCGGCCTTGTCAAAGGGGAAAATCGCTGTTTTTCGCCCGTGGCGCCGCGCGGCTATGGCCAACCCACTCTTTTGTTTATTTTTTCCCGATTGCGGGTCACAATAGTGGTCATGAGAATCCTGCTTATCGACCGTGACGACATGTTTTCCGGCCTTCTGGCATCAAAGATGCGGGCGGCGGGGCATGACGTGGTCGAAACCCGCATCAAGAATGACGGGCTGGAGCAGATGATTTCCGGAAAAGTCGATGCGGTTTATTTCGACCCGTCACCCCTGAACGACCCGAAGGCCATCCTCTATCAGGTGCGCCGCATGGTGCACAATTTCCCCTACCTCGTCCTGACGGGCGACTTCAGCCGGGCGCAGGCGATCAAGGCGGGATGCCACGACGCGCTGCGCAAGCCGCTCGACCCCGAAGCGCTGACCGCCAGCCTTGCGAACGGCGAACGCATGATAGGCCTGATCCGCCGTCTGGGCGATGAAAGCTATGACTTCCCGAGCAGCGGCGGCGTGATTTCGAAATCCGCTTTCAACCAGCTGTTCCTGTCCGCCATGGACCGTGTCGGCCGCTACGGCGAAAACGCCCATGCCCTGTTCCTGTCTGTTTCGAATTACGAGCAGATCAAGTTCGACGATGGCAAATACGCCGCCGATTATGCGGCGTCCCGCCTTGCCCAGATGCTGGTGCGTCTTCGCCGTCAGAGCGATATTCTGGCGCAGACGGGGGTATCCGAATTCGCCCTTTTGCTGCAGCGGCCGCAGACGGATACCGAGTCTTTTGATGCCGCCCGCCGTTTTGCGGATTCCCTCGATGCGCGATCCGAAATCGCGTCCGGCGGTATGACGGATGTGAAGATCGAAGTCTCTCTTGTCCACATCCCGACGGGCGCGCTCGACTTCTATCAGGAAACGGTTATTCCCGCCATCGGCGCACGCCGCAACGGTTAAGAATTATCAACAGAAAGAAATTGTTCTGAATCAGTCGGATGCGCGGTTCCCGCGTTTCTTCCTCTGGCGCTTTTCCGCCCGATGCGCTGTAGTCATCTTACACGCACACATCAATGCGCCATGCAAAATGGCCTCCGCGGTTTTTCCGCGGATATTGGGGAACAAGAGGACGGACATGCACGAACCTGCACCACGCGCACAGCAACATCCGCTCGTCCGTATTGCGTTCGTTTTCTGTGCACTGTCCTGCCTGTCCGGCGCCTTTTTCATGACGGTAAAAAGCCCGCAGGCGCAAAGCGCCGCGCTTTCGGCGCAGGCTGTTTATGCTGCGAAACAGGGGCAGGCTGATCATGCGATTGAAACGGCGTTTCAGGCCGTTCTTTTGAACCCTGGCGCAGTTAAAGGCTGGACGGTTTTATCCTCCGTTCTGGATGCACGCGGGTTTAATTCCCTCTCCGAAGAGGCGCAAACGATCGCCCTTTCCCTGCAGCAAAAACCGGATGATGCCGCGCGCGTCTACGCTGTTCCTGCCGAATTCCGCCTCAGCCTTATGAGCGAAACGGGCGCCGGAATTCAATGACTGCCGCGCGCCTGACATCGACCGAAACAGCGGGCTTCTACGGCGCTGTCGCTGCGGGAGTTTTCAGCATCCTGATGATCGGCTGGAAGGGGATCGAGGGTGCATCCGCCGACTGGGTTTACGGATTTCTGGCCGTGTTCTGGAGCCTTCTGATGATGCTCCGTCTCATAACGCTGACCGATCAGGGGCCGCTTCCGGCGGGCAACCATCTGGCGCAGCAAATCATCGGATCGATGTATAAAAGCCGCGATGCCGTGCGCCGTGCTTTGCTGCAGACCTCCCTTGGCGGCTCGTTCGCGCTCTTTGTCGGCGTCTGTTTTGTGTTCGCCGGATGGATGGCGTTCCAGATGGTCTGGGACAACGCCAATGCCGCGCCCTTTACGATGGCCGAACAATTCCTGCGCCAGAGCCTAGGCGCACAATCGGTTCCGGTTCTCTCCGCCATGTCGGTCACGCTGTTCGATCTCGGTCATTTCATCATGGCGATGATGACGCTTTCCATGATGGGGTTTGTCCTGCGCAGCCATGGCCTTAAAACCGCTTATGTCCGTCCCGCGATGATCATTGCCGCCAGCTATGCCACGGCAGGGCTTATCGTGTTTTCGGGGCTGGAGGCTTCCGCCCAAAGTTTCTTTGATGAAGTCGTGCAACATACGGGCGCGGTGGGGGCGGGCATTCTCGCGCTTATGCTGTTCGTGCCGCTGGGTTACATATCCCTGACGGCCAGTCTGGACGATTCCGACTGGATGATCGTTGCCTGCGCGATGATAACCGGCTCCGCCCTAATCTGCGCCGTGTTCCTGCCGTTTACGCCGCTTCTGGCCGCTTATATGGCGCTGTGCTGGATGGGCGTGTTTCTTGCCTGGGGTGCTTGCGAGCGTGTGCCGCTTGACAATTCTATAGAATAGGATATTATTCCTTTTATTGATGCGGCCTGTTTCGCATTTTATCACCCGCTTTTCCTTCCGGAATAGCGGGTTTTTTGTTTCGATTTTCAAAGGAGCTTTCCATGACAACCCTTCTTCCCACCGACGCCGACAACAACCCGATTCCGGCCATGCGCCTCAAGCCGGGCGGCGCGCACAAGATCAACGCAACCGCCACGACTGCCCGCAATGCTGCGGCTTTCGATACCGATACGAAGGTGGTCAGCGTTTATGCGAGCGGGCCCGTTTACCTGCGGTTCGGCAACGCGTCCGTAACGGCGGCGAATACGGATCATTATTACCCGGGCAACACCTATTACGATTTCGCAATCAGCGGCGGGGACAACAAAGGCCCGCACAGCACGCATCTGGCCGTTCTGGCGGCCGCCGCCGATTGCGCGGTTTATGTGTCAGAGAAAGAATAGGGCTTACAGCCGCGCGCGGGATTTCAGGGCGGTTGCGATCGTGGAATCGTCTAGGAATTCCAGCGCGCCGCCGACCGGTACGCCGTGGGCAAGGCGGCTGATATGAAGCGGGCTGAGCTGCAGCGTATCAATCCTGTCCATCAGGTAATGGGCGGTCGATTGCCCGTCCACCGTCGCCGCCAGAGCCAGCACGATTTCCTTTGGCGGGGTGCGGCGCATGCGGTTCAAAAGCGGCTCGATCGAAAGCTGTTCCGGCCCGATTCCGTCGAGGGCGGAAAGCACGCCGCCGAGGATATGATACTGCCCCTTGTAGGAATTTGTGCGCTCCACCGCCCAGACATCGGCAACGCTTGCGACGACGCAGATCGTTTCCTTGTCCCGCGCCGGATCGCGGCAGATGCGGCAGGGATCGGTAGCGTCGAGGTTGCCGCAATTGCTGCAGCTTTTGATCGTGTCGGATGCTTCCTGAAGGGCTGCCAGAAGGGGGCGCAACCGCTTGTCCTTCTGGCTTAACAGGTGTAGCGCGATGCGCTTGGCCGACCGGCCGCCAAGCCCGGGAAGGGCGGCGATCTGGCGGATCAGGACATCGAGCGGGCCGTCAAACATGATGCTAGTCGTTCACGCGCTTGCGGCCTTTGGGGTCGTGATAGCCGAACAGGTTGGGGTCCTTGAACGTCACGCCGGTGCGGATGTTTTTGAGCGTCACTTCCGTAATCTGACCCTGCGCGTCGGTTATGCGCCAGCGTTTCAGCTCGTATGGCACTTGCGAGAATTCCAGCTCGACCTGACCTGCTGCCGGATTGTCCGACTGCACCACCGTGATATAGGCGTAGCCGTCCTTGGTGAAGGATTTCACGACTTTCAGGTCGCCTGTGAGGGAGAGGTTCTTGCGCAGCAGGAAGTCCGCGAGAGTCTGACCGATCGGGGCGTTGGTCTGCGATCCGATTTGCGAGTCATAGAAATAAACGAACACGCCGTCCGCGACGATGAAGTCCTCGACCTCGTTATAATCGAAGCGGAGCTTGCCGGGGCGGTTCAGGTAGAACGTGCCGGACAGACGCGCGCCGAGGGAGGACGTCTGGATAAACTCCGCCTGCAGGGTTTTGAGGCCGTTGAGATAGGCTTCGGCCTGCTTGACCTCCGGCGCGACTTGGGCGGAAGCAGGGGCGGAAAAAGCGAGCAGCAGGCCCGCCAGCATAAGGGTGAAATGTTTCATACCCTAAGGTTTAAAAGAGAATCGCGGCCAAAGGAAGGCGGAAATGGTGCTTTTCCGGTGGTTTTCGGGGGCGTTACCTTCCGCATTCGGGGTTCTTTAACGGCTCCTTGCTTCTCGATGCGATCCCGTAATTTTAACGTCATCCCGAGCGAAGTCGAGGGATTCAGGATTCCTCCGCTCCGCTGCGCTCCAGTCGGAATGACAAGAAAGAAAACTTTCAGATCCGCAAAACGAACTGATAAATCGGTATGCCTTAGTATGGTGCAACAGAGCAGATCATATTGTATGCGCTGGAGCACGATGCGTTGGAAGTATTCCAGCGTTTTATATCGCTGTAGTTTGTGTATCCGTATAAACCTGTACCACCACTTGTGGAGGTCCAGTCGCCACAATGCGTAGAAGCGGTTGTGGAGGCGGGTGTTGTCGCCCAGAGGTTGCCCGATCCTACCCCGCGCCCAGACCACCAATAGTAGTAGCCGGTCGCTCCGAAATAGCTGGTCCCCCCCCACGCTACAGCATCGTTTGGCCCCTGACTTTGTGCGTTGGTTGTAAATGTGGCTCCGCCATAACTGGGGATGCCACTGGTTGCGAATTGATATGTCGTGTTTGGTTCAAGATTGTTGCATTTTGTCGAATCGCACAAAAATGCTTTAACCGTATTCTTATTTACCAAGTATTTGTTTTTATCCCGCCAGTCATTCTGCGTTAAATACTGTAGACAAAGCGAATCTGCGCCAGTAAGACCGCCCAAATTAGCGTAGATATTATTAGCGCCTACTTGTACGAAAGCACCCGGAAGAGTGGAGCTTGTTACACGCCATTGCTGATTCACCGCGCCATAGGTGAAAATGCTGTTTTCGGTTTGAGCACCGCGCTGCGCACGAAGCTGAATATTGTCACCCGGGGAAACGCTTGCTGAATTGACCCACGCGCCGCCGTTGACACTGAATCGCACAGTCGCATAGTTCGCCGAAATAACGGCCGGTGTCGGGCCTGTAATGCCTGTTACGTTTGTCGTCGCGGTATAAAAATATGTACCGTCCGTGCTGACAGTTTTTGGTTGGGATCATGGTGTCGTCCATTCATAGGTCTTACCGTTTATAGCTACGCTGATCAGCTGCGCTGAAGGTCCTAATGTAGCTTTCAGGCGAATTTTATCGCCGGGATTGATTGTCGCACTTGTAACCCAGGCACCTGTTACACCACTGGCCGTAACAACCTGCATC
>QFNK01000085.1 GCA_003240795.1 Micavibrio aeruginosavorus
GCCGCATGCGGATGTGTGTCCTTGATGCATTCGATGGATGTGCCATTATGCCTCCACTGGCTGATGCGGATCAGCGGTCTTTGAAACCCGTCATGCGTTTCCGCAACCATATTCGCGATGCGGAAAAGATCGTTCAGCCCGTAAATCGCTGATTCTAGGCAGTCGGGATAATAAAGCAGGCCGATTTCGATGCGTTGTGCTGTTTTTGTCATTTGTCAGTTTTGGCCTCTTTAATGTCGTTTAAGACAATGTAAGCCAAATCCGTCCTGTGTCATTCTTTGATTATCGAAGACGATGAAGTCTTCCCCAATTTTTACTTAAATCATGAAAGGAACCACACATGTCTACATTCACCACAAAAGAAGGCGTTGAAATATTCTACAAGGACTGGGGCCGCGGCCAACCTGTCGTTTTCTCCCACGGCTGGCCATTGTCGGCCGATGCCTGGGACGGCCAGATGGCCTTCCTTCTTGAGAAAGGCTACCGCGTCATTGCCCATGACCGCCGCGGTCACGGCAGATCGTCTCAGACGTTCGAGAACAACACGATGGACCAGTTTGCAGACGATCTTGCCCAGTTAATCGAACATCTTGATCTGAAAGACGCGATTCTGGTCGGTCACTCCACGGGCGGCGGCGAAGTCACCCGCTATATCGGACGCCACGGCACGAAACGTGTGGCCAAGGCCGTCCTGCTGGGTGCTGTTCCACCGTTGATGCTGAAAACGGACAAGAACCCCGGCGGCCTTCCGATGGAAGTATTCGACGGCATCCGCAAAGGCACGTTCGATAACCGTGCGCAGTTCTTCAAGGACATTGTCGTACCTTTCTACGGTTACAACCGCGACGGCGCAAAATTGTCCGAAGGCATCCGCGACAGTTTCTGGATGCAGGGCATGATGGGTGGTATCAAGGCGCAGCTGGACAGCATTAAGGCGTTTTCGGAAACGGACTTTACCGAAGATCTGAAAAAGTTCGATGTACCGACCCTGATCCTGCACGGCGATGACGACCAGATCGTGCCGATCGGTGCTTCGGCCATGATTTCGTCGAAACTGGTGCCGAATGCCGAGCTGAAAATCTATGCCGGTGCCGACCATGGCCTGTCGCAGACGCATCAGGACAGATTCAATGCCGACCTGCTGGCGTTCATTGAAAACAAGGCTGCCGCTAAAAAAGCCGCTTAAGTTTTTATAAGATCATAAAAAGCCCCCCGGTATCGGGGGGCTTTTAAATATTGTGCCATGTGTTTAAATTCGGACATTACAGAGGATGCCCATGGTTGATTGCAAAGGAGCGCTGGTTGCTTATTTCAAGCAGCATTTGCCTGCACTTCATAAGGAATATGAATGGCGTATTCCCGTCATCGACGGATTGCGTTACGGCGGCAAAACGGATTACCATTCAACCGTCGGGTTTAAAAAAGACCTCACTGAAAAATGGGAGAAAGCAGACCTTGCCGCCCGATATGCACTGGCCGTCACCATCGTTTCAAGCTGGGGCGGCGTTAGAGGGAACAGGGCCGAAACCATTGAGGCCTATGTAAACGAACTTGCCGCTGGCATTCCGCGGACGCCGCTCAAAGGGGTCGCCAGCTATTCAAAAATATTTTCCATTTCCAATCCCGATACCTACGCCATCTATGATGCGCGTGTTGCCGCATGCCTTGTCGCTATTCAATATAACGCGAATGTCCGCAACGGGATTGCGTTCAATTATATCGCCGGACGCAACAACACGACAGGGAATACACAAACCAGGAAAGGTTTTGTCTATGAGGCGCCTTTCAAGAAAACGGCGCTTCTCGATAAAGGCTGGACGGATGTTGAAAGGGATAAGACCTATGAAACATATCTCGACCTGATGACATCGTGTCTCGCCCATTTTCCTGAAAATAAACTTTATGATCTGGAAATGGTTTTGTTTTCGCGCGCAGTAACAGAATGTGCCGAAGCCATGCGACGTATGATATAGAAGGCGTTGTTTTTTATTATTCGCTAAAGGGATATGTCCATGCGCATCACAAATTTCATTGCGGCTCTGTACGGTTTTTACGGCGTGACTGCGGGTGCGGTCGGCGCGCACGTTATCAAGAACATGCATTCGGCGGACATGGTGAAGACAGCCGCGCTTTATGCGCTGATCCACGCCGTTGTCCTAATCGCCTATAACGGCGGCGGAAAATTCGGCATGATGATCCGCTGGCTTTTTGTGGCGGGGGTCTTCCTTTTCTCCGGCGCGATCACGGCGAAATACATGCTCGATCTGTCGTGGGCGGGGCATGCGGCTCCTGTTGGCGGCATTCTGCTGATGGCCGGATGGGCGCTGATGGCGCTGAACGCATTCCGCCGCGCCTAGGACGGCAGGTGGTATTCGATCTTTAAAACTTCCAGTGTCTCTATCCCGTTTCCGGTGCGAACGTCCACCGTGTCGCCGACGCGGGCCTTCATAAGGGCGCGGGCGACGGGGGAGAGCCAGTTGATCTTGCCCTGGTCCAGATCGGCCTCGTCCACGCTGACAAGCTTTACCGTGATTTCGGTATCGTCTTCGCGCACATAGGTTACGGTCGCGCCGAAGAAGACCTGCTCTATGCCCTGCTGTTTTGCGGGATCGACGACTTCCGCGCTTTCGGTGCGCTTGGTGAGGTAGCGTACGCGGCGGTCGATTTCGCGCAGGCGTTTCTTGTTGTAGATGTAATCGCCGTTTTCCGAACGGTCGCCGTTGCCCGCCGCCCACGAGACGATCTCGACAATGCGCGGACGTTCGTCATGCAAAAGGAAATGCAATTCCTTGCGCAGCGTTTCATACCCTTCTGGGGTCATTAAATTTTTCATACCGGCAGGCAGCGGCGGGAGGTCTTCGAAATCGTCGTCCTCGTTATCGCCATCGCCATCGCCTTCCTTTGTGAATGCCTTGCTCATTTCAATTCTCTTAAATACAAATCTTTTCGCTTATATCGTTTGAATACGCACAGATGATCTAAAATCTTCCAGGAGGCCGTTATTAAAATTAAATCTGATCCCAAATGTATATTTGCCCAACATATAAAAATTAAAATCAAAAATAATCGGGCGAAAGTGTTTATAGGCAATCAGAATTTCTTCATAGCGTTCCTTATCAGAATTTGATCTGTAGAGATTTGGGCTAATGCTCAGGGCATTTCTCGATATAAAATCGAGCATCTCCTGCTTACTTCGCCCCTTATGAACGTATTGTTTTGCAATAGGATCCATGCCCCATGACCAATGGGTTGCCTTTTCAGAGAAATTCTTACTCAGGTAAGAGTGCCTTACAATAGGCGGCAATGAATAAAGATAGAACAGTTCATGGGCAACCACGGCTATTATAAGCGTGGCGATGAGTAATGGCTTGGCGTGCTTCTTTTCTATCTTCATATCGGACACGCCATGTAAAATTATAGCTAAGCCGGGACGGCGGCGCTACGGCGTTTTTCGGCGGCGGTTTTGGATTCCTGGATCAGGCTCTGCGCCGCGGCTCTGGATTCCGGTGTGATGACGTCGCCCGCGAGCATGCGGGAGATTTCGTCCGTGCGTTCGTCGAGCGTAAGCTTGCCCACGACGGAACGCGTCGTGATGCCGTCGGTGCTCTTGCTGACGTGAAGATGCTGGTTGCCGCGGGATGCCACCTGCGGGGAGTGGGTGATGACAAGCACCTGCGTGCTGTCGGCCAGAAGGGCGAGGCGTTCGCCCACAGCCGCCGCCGCCGCGCCGCCGATCCCCGTGTCCACCTCGTCGAAGATGAGGGTCGGGATGGTCTGCACACGCTGGACAACGACCTTGAGCGCAAGAATCAAACGCGCCAATTCCCCGCCTGACGCCGTTTCGGCAACAGGGCTGAACGGCATACCGGGGTTCATCCGCGCCGTGAACGTGACGACGTTGAGGCCGCGCTCCGTCCACGGAATATTCGTGTTTTCCTCGACCAGCACCTTGAACTCCGCGCGGCCGAGTTTGAGCGGCGCGAGCTCCGCCGTGATTTCCTCGCTGAGCTTGATGCCCGCATCCATGCGGTGCTCGCTGAGGATGTGCGCGTGGTGGAGGTAGGCGCGTTTCGCCTTGGCAAGAAGATCCTGCAGCTCGGCCAGCTTTTCGCGTCCAGCCCGCATGCGGTGCACCTTGCCCGCCATCATGTTGTAGAATTCTTCGAGATTGTCGTACTCGACCTTGTTCTCCCGCGCGATCTTGTTCAGCACGGCGAGGATTTCCTCATACTCATAAATCGGCGCGGTATCGATTTCGTATTCCGGCGCGATGCGGCGCATTTCCTTTACCGCCGCGCGCGCGTTGTCGAGGGAGATGTTGAGATATTCGGAGAGCGTGACCATCTTCTCCGCATCGAGGTTCTTGTTGCGCTTCAGCGTTTCACAGGCGGAGGACAGCGACATGACCCCGTCATTCGCGGCGATCAATTGCGAGAGGATCGCCTGGAACGCCTCGGACGTTTCCTTGGCGGTCAGCAGGCGGCCATATTCGACTTTCACTTCCTCGATAAAGCCTTCGCGCATCCCGACGCTTTCAAAGCGTTTGACAATGTCTTCCATGCGCGGCATGTCGCGGCGGTGGGTGGCGAGGAAGGTGTTTTCCTCTTCCAGCAATTTCGTATAGCGGCGCACATCGTGGAGGGAATCCGCGACATTCTTGAATACTTCGGGCGGAAAGCCGCCGGACAGGTCGAGCAGGTTCAACTGGTTCGACGGGTCGAGCAGGCTCTGGTTCGCGAACTGGCCGTGGATTTCGGCGAGGTAGGTTCCGACCTTTTTCAAAAGATCGACATCGAGCGGTCGCTCGTTGAACAGAATGATGTCTTCACCCGCAAGGCGCAGGCGGCGCTCGATCGTGAATTCCGTCTGGGAAGAATCGACAAGGTTGTTTTCGCTCAGGAATTTCCAGACCGGCTGATCCTTGCCGGGCGCAAGCCAAGCCTTGATGAGGGACTCGTCGGAGCCCTGACGGATGGATTCGGGGTAGGACGGCTCGCCGAGGATCAACCCCGTGGCGTCCAGAAGAATGGATTTACCCGCGCCGGTTTCCCCGGTCAGGATGGTGAGGCCGCCCTCAAGCTCCAGTTCAAGCCTGTCGATAATGACGAATTGTTCGATGAGCAGTTTCTTGAACATGGACGGCGGATGCCTTTTCGTGCGGTTTCATAAAGAGCGGAACGTCCGGCCTTCCCAAAAGGATATCTGGATGCGGCCAAACGCGTCAAGTCGGCGCGGAATCCGCACCATCTTTGGGCCTACTGTAAGGGATACTTCTTAACAATGTGTAAGCGCCCCCCTTCTGTCATCCCGAGCGACTTGTCCGCCGAAGCCTTGGCGAAGGCGGAAGCGGAGGGATCTTATTTTTTAAACCACAGAGAGCACGGAGGAAGAAGAGTTCACGGAGTTCGTATAATTTTCTCTGTACGCTCCGTTCTTCACAAACTCCTTCGTGGTTCAATAGTATATTGCCTGCGGCGCTTTTTGTTCGTCATTGCGAGGAGCCGCAGGCGACGCGGCAATCCATCCTGCGGCGGGTGGGGGGCGATTGCGGGATGGATTGCTTCGCTCGCAATGACGGTTGGGGAAGACGCGCCGTGTCCTTCGTGGTTCAAAAACAAAATCTTCCTTTCGCAACCTGATTGCGGTAATATTATTACAGCGCATGCGAGGGTGTCCTTCGTGCGCGAGGGCTTAACAACCCTTTTAAACTTAGCGGCTGGCATCAGCCGTCATTGGTGCGTTTCTCCTAATATAATAATAGGATAAATGTATCAACCGATGCACTCGGTCTTTGGACCGGGTGGCGGTAGCGCATGTCCAATGCCCGCTCGCGGGCTAAAGGCTACTGCGCCGTTTCTAAGTTTAGCGGTTGTTAACACCCGGTCGCCAGGGGCACCTCTGGTGATTTTTTCTTGAAAAGAAAAAAGGGGAAACCGCCATGCCGTTTTTTAGAAATTTTTGTTCGTTCTTCTTCCATCGTCATTGCGAGGAGCAAAGCGACGCGGCAATCCATCCCGCAGCATGGATTGCTCCGGCTTTGCGTCGCAATGACGGAAAATTATTTGCCGTCATTCTTTTTCTATCTGTGTTCTCCGTCCTTCCCGCCCACGCGGCCTGCATCAACCCCGTCGGCGACCACGGCGACATGCTCTACAACCGCGATCATACGGTCATGCAGTATTGCAACGGCACCAACTGGGTCAGCATGGACGCCAGCCGCGCGGGCGGCGGATCGGATAATCTCGGTGACCATACCGCGACCAAAGACCTCGACATGGCCACGCATAAAATCGTCAATGCCGCCATTCCGACATCCTCCGCCGACGTCACCAACAAGGCCTACGTCGATGCGGCGGTGGCCAGCGCCGCCTCTTCCGGCCAGCAAAGCACAGCCCCGACGACCTGCTATTACACGCAAGGCGGAACGTGCGGAAGCGGCTACGTCCAGATGGACGGGACATTCATCGGCGGCGGCTCGTCAAACGTCACGCACATCATTTGCTGCACGTCCCCCAGTGAGACAAGCGGCGTCGGCATGGACACCAACGGCATCGCGCAGGGCGGCTATTTCGTAATGACGGGACAAACCTATAAAGGCGATCTCGGCGGCCTGTCCGGCGCGAACGCCAAGTGCCTGACGGAGCTCCAGACCCATCCGTGGAAAGGCAAGGGCAGCGCGGGGACATTAACCGCGTCCCGCGTGAAGGCCTTTTTGTGCGACGGTACGGGCTGCAACAACCTGCAACCCTACACGCGCTATCTCTTCGCAAGGTCGCGCGACGTCGGTTCGGGCGGCGCGGCCATGATTACCAATGATACAGGGCAAGGGCCGAATGATGCTTCCGCATGGCATACTGCCGCCTATTTCGGTAGTAGTGGGTATTGGTGGAGCGGCAGGGAAGCCGGTACGGCAACGGCCTGGCCGACAACGGGAAGCGGAGCTCATTGCACAAATTGGACGAACGCGACTTCTTCTTATAGCGGGACGCGGGGGCGTCTTAGCTACACTGATACACAGCGGTGGAATTATAATACTTATCCTTGCACAAACGAGTACTCTCTCATCTGCTTCGTCAACCCGGCGGCGGAATAGGCGTTAAGGCTCTTTTGTTACGCCGCCGCGGATTTCCGGCCATACCGGATGGCGGTGAGGTAGGCGGTGACCGCGCTGGCCCAGCCCATGTCGAGGGCGTCGGACGTGATGGCGTGGCCGATGGACACTTCGGCGCAGTCCGGCACGGAGGCGATGAATTTCGCGAGGTTGTCGAGGTTCAGGTCGTGCCCCGCATTGACCTCCAGCCCGCATCGTACCGCTTCCTTCGCTGTGTCGGCATAGGCGGGGAGGAGGGCGTAGTCCAGGGCGTACGGCCCCGTGTAAAGCTCCACCCTGTCCGCGCCGATGCGCGCGGCCTCGCCCGCCATGACGGG
>QFNK01000086.1 GCA_003240795.1 Micavibrio aeruginosavorus
GCCTGCCGATGATACTGTTGTTTCGCCGGGTGCCGTTTCAAAGCCGGAAATCGTGCCTGCGCCTGTTGTCGCAACGGCGGCGGCACCAACGCCTGCGCCAAAAGCCGCGCCCGCCATTCAGGGCAAGCCTGAAAGCTCCGTCATGGGGCTTCGCATCGGCGAGCATGGTTCCAAAACGCGTATCGTGTTCGATACGACGGCAAGGACGAAGCCGGATTTCAAATTCGATGTCGACAATGCGGAGAAAGTCCTGTTGGTCGATCTGCCGTCTTCGGTATGGACGGGCGCGCCGTCGGGCAAGCCGTCTTCGCCGATGATTTCGGCGTGGAACGCACAAGTAACATCGACGGGCGGTTCGGTGATCGCCGTGCAGCTCAAGAAGAATGCGCGCGTTGTCGGAACGGAATATCTGAAGCCGGAGGGTAAAAATTCCGGGCGCGTCGTCATCGATATCGCCGCGGAATAGGCGCATCTCCCTGAAATAGCAGGAAAATAAAAGCGTGTTTATTCCCGCGAAGGGTTTCCGGTGTTACGCCGTATTATCTATGTTCGATAATCAAACCAACAAAGGATAAAAGAACATGAAAAAACTGATGATGCTGAGCGCGGCCCTTCTGGCTATGCAGGCGGCACCCGCACTGGCGCAGGATGGTCCGAAGCCGCACAAAGAAGGCAAAGGCATGGAGCGCTACTTTGACAAGCAAGACACCAACAAAGACGGTGTTATCACAGAAGCCGAAGCCGTTGCCGCCGCCAAGGCGCGTTTCACCGAAGTCGATGCCAACAAGGACGGCAAAGTGACGAAGGATGAAGCCAAGGCTCACCATGACGCCATGCGCGCCAAGTGGAAAGAAAAGCGCGAAGAGATGAAAAAGCTCAAGGAAGAAGCTCCTAAGCAATAGGGATAGCGCATCATGAAGGCCCCTATGGCCTCTACCGACGATAGTGACGAAAGCCTGATGCGCCTGATCAAACAGGGAAGCCATCAGGCTTTTGCCATTCTGGTGAGACGCCATACGGAGCGTTTTCACGCGGCCGCTTACCGTATGACGAATGGCGCGCGGGAGGCCGAGGACCTAGTGCAGGATGCTTTCCTGAAAATCTGGCAGAAGCCGGAAATCTGGAGGGACGATGCGGGCGCGAAGTTCACGACGTGGTTCTACCGCATCCTGATAAACCAGAACACGGACCGCCTGCGCCGTCATAAAAAGTTGGCAGACGGCAATGAAATTCTGGAATTTGTCGCGGATGCCGCGCCAAACCCGGAGCAGAAGGCCGCGATGACGGAGGAGGAGATCATGATCGAAAGCGCGATCGATTCCCTTCCCGAAAGGCAGAAGACGGCGCTCAACCTCTGTTTCTACGAAGGTATGAGCAATGCGGAGGCGGCGGAGGCGATGGGGGTCAAGGTCAAGGCGCTTGAATCCCTGCTGATGCGGGCGAAGACCGGACTAAAAGAATTTATAGGAAGAAACGACAACCGCCTTGGAAAGGGGAAGTCTTATGCAACAAGATGATTTGGACAACATGCTGATGCGCCGCGCGGCGGCACCGGAAGCGCCATCCGGCCTTGCGGAGCGGATTATCACGCAGGCATTGCTGAACATGCCGAGAGTGACGCGCAAGAGTTTCTGGGAAGAGCTTGGTTCCATGTTCGCGCTTCCGCATCCGCGGGTGGCGATCGCGGCGGGGGTTATCCTCGGCATCGCGATGGGCGTGCAGGCGGGTGACGGGCTGACCATGCTGCAACAGGACTGGTCGTCGTTCCTTTACATTAACGAGGGAGGGTGGTTATGAGCCGCCGTATGAAAGCGGTTTTCACCGCATCGGTTCTTTTGAATATTTTGTTTATCGGTCTGGGCGCGGGAATGCTATACCGTTTCTCCGGCGAGGTGCCGATCCCGCCGAACATGAGTCCGGAGGCGCGGCATTTTATCGCGCGCACCTATCAGGAAGGGCGCGAGGAAATCCGCCCGATGATCGACGAGATGAAGCGCGAGCGCAAAGTCGTCGAGGGCATTATTACCGCGGAGAAGTTCGATGCGGCGGCCTATGACGAGGCGGTTGAAAAGCTCCTCACCACGCGCAGCGAAATCGGGCAGAAGCGCGCGGACATCATGGGCAAGGCGCTGGAAGAATTGCCGTCCGAAGACAGGCGCGAGTTCGCCCACCGCATCCTTGAAAGCCTGGAAGGAAAGCGTCCGCACAAGGGCGGCTTCCACAAGAAGATGATGGATAGGGAATGCGATAAGCCGCGCGGCCCGGACAAGGGCGAATCAAAGCCTTAAAAGCCCCTCAAAACGCCTGAATGCGTCCGGTCTTACTGCCGCAAGGGTTTGCAGGGTAAAGGATGCGTTAATTTGCATAGGCTATCCTGAAAGCCGTACACTTAAAGAATAAGAGGTGCTTTATGGGACGCTACAGCTTTACCAACGGATATGACGGCGACGGATCGCTGGAAAAGATCACCGCCATGGTGCAGGAAATCAAGGCGTCACCCAAAACGGGGCACAAGCGCCTGGTCGTACGCGAAAAAGGCAAGACGATGAGTCATGCCGTTATCGACATCAAGATGAAAGACGCAAAGGCCGTGGAGGAGAAAAAATCCTACATGTTCGACGTGCGCGAAAAAGATTACAGCCGCAACCCCGGGCAGCAGCGCCGCAAGGCCGCGGACTTTAAGGGTTATGACTGCGAAGGTGCGCCGGAGGATTATACGCCCGCATCGGACACGCAGGCGAAGTTCAACCGTTTTGGCGGCGGCGCGGGCGGAAAGAAAGTAGGGCGTACGAAATTTTAGACCCTTCCGTTATGTGGCTGTGTCCTCGACTGTGTGTGATTGCCGGACAAATGTTTCAAGTGGAGTGTGTGTGGTTTTAACGAGACGGGCGCTGTAAACAGGCCCGCATATTGGCCGGAAGACTTGAAGGGCTGCGCTTATGGCGCGGCCTTTTTCTTTATTCGTCCATCGCAGGGTGTTTTTTCGTGAACTGGCGCTGGCGCATACGCAGGGACGCGGCTTTGTGTTCCGTCATGCCAGGGCGGCAACGCGGGCAGGATACGCCGAATTCATAGTCAGGGGATTCCTTGTCACCAGGCGTCAGCGGGAAGCGGCAGCCGTAGCAGATGTCATGGATACCTTCCTCCAGCCCGTGACCGACGGCAACGCGGCGGTCGAAGACGAAGCATTCGCCGTCCCATTGCGATTGGTCGGCCGGAATGGTTTCGAGATATTTCAGGATGCCGCCGTGGAGGTGGTACACTTCCTCGAAACCGTGGGCGAGCATGTAGCTGGACGCCTTTTCACAGCGGATGCCGCCTGTGCAGAACATGGCGATCTTCTTATGTTTAGCCGGATCCAGATTTTCGGCGACGTAATCCTTGAAGTCCGTGAATTTCTTGATATTCGGGTCTATCGCGCCCTTGAAGATGCCGACGGCGGTTTCGTAGTCGTTGCGCGTGTCGATCAGCGTGACTTCCGGATCGGCGATCAGGGCGTTCCAGTCTTCGGCCGTGACGTATTGGCCGACCTGCACCGTCGGGTTCGCTTCGGGCGCGTTCATGGTGATGATTTCGCGTTTGACCTTGATCTTGGCGCGCAGGAATGGCTTGCCGGTCGATGTGGAATATTTCAGCTCACCCTGACGCACGCCAGCAACGCGGTCGAGCGCGTCGATGAAGATGTCGAGTTTCTCGCCAATGCCGGCGACCGTGCCGTTGATCCCCTCGGGCGCGAGGAGGATGGTGCCGCAGATGTCGTTATCCGCGGCAATGGCCTGCAACTCCGCCTGAAGGTCGGGCAGGTTCTCAAGGGCGACAAAGCGGTATAGGGCGGCAACGGTCCACATGGGCACCTCTATACAAAATGCGGCGGTGATTTTCAATCTTTGTTACGACCTAAAACGATCGTCAAATATTCAACTAAAATTTAGCAATTTTTTATATATATTACGCTCATCATCTCTAATAACTGTGAAGATAATATCTTTCTGGGGTGATTTTTTTATGCAGATTTGAGCGTTATCTATAGCAATTTTCGCCGATTCATTTATAGGCAGTCCAAAAGATCTTGTACCTAAAGGTGGCATTACTAAGCTTCGTGCTGAACTCAAGGCATAATAGTTAAATATATTTTTATAAAGTTTATCAAGCTTAAGAAGAACATCTTCCATATCGCTTGCGTCTAGATCATTGTTCATAGGAGCAACTGCATGCATGACTAAACGGCTTTTAAGATTGAAGCCCGCGGTGATACGATATTCTCCCTCAGGACAACGGACAACATAAGGCTTATCTGATGGGATGGGGGTAATATTCATGCATGCCTGATAAAGTTGTATGCCAGCTGCCCTATGAATCGCTCCATCTACACCTCCTACACCATCAGGTAAATCCGGCCCGATACCACCAAGTGAGGGGTTTGCAGAATTAACAATGATGTCTGCAAGAATGTCTGTAATATTTTCATTTGTTAAAAAAATCATTTTTTCATAATGGTTTTTTTTATTTGCAGGTCAAGTGTATTTATTTTCATTAAAAATTCTAACTCTTCAAATACTAAAAAGATATCGGCCTCGCGCAGGCCTTTCTTTTTGCGGGCGAAGCCGATTTTGCGGGTCGGGGCGGGGGCGGAAAAGCGGCGCAGGTCGAGGCCTTCGGGCAGCATGGGGTTGTCGTTTGCGACCATTGCGGGGAGGAGCGTGATGCCGTAGCCGGTGTGGACGAGCTGGATCAGGGTCGAGAGGCTTGCCGCGCTCAGGGTTTTCAACTCCTTCACCGGTTCAAGGCGGCAGGCGTCGAGGGCGTGGTCGCGCATGCAGTGGCCGTCTTCGAGCAGGAGGAGTTTTTCGGCGCGCAGATCCTTAAGGTTTAGGTCGCCTTCGCCGCGCAGATAGCCGGGAGCGGCGGCGCAGTAAAATTCCTCTTCCATGACAACATGTTCGGCGAGACCTTTTGTGTCATAAGGGAAGGCCATAAGGCCGAAATCGAGGCTGCCGTCATGGACTTTTTCGACGAGCTGGTGGGAGCGGAGCTCGTGGACATATAGCTCCAGCGAAGGGAGTTTTTCCTGGAGCGGTTTCAGGATTTTGGGAAGGACGTAGGGCGCGATCGTCGGGATGATGCCCATTCTCAGCGGCCAGGAAAGCGGCGCGCCGGCGCGGCGGGCGCGGTAGGCGATGTCCTCAAGACGCGTGATCATCTTGCGGGCGGCGCCAAGGATTTCCTCCCCCAGGGGAGTTAGGCGGAGGTTGCGGCGATTCGTCCGGTCGATGACAGGAGACTGGAGAATGTCTTCCATGTCCTTGATCCCGCCGCTCAGCGTGGACTGGGTCACATGACAGGCGGATGCGGCGGCGTGAAAGCTTCTGTGCTCGGCTAGGGCCAGCAAATACTGGAGCTGGCGGGTGGTGGGGAGGTTTTCCATTGATCGGAATTAGCATTTTGGAAAACGGATTTCAATCGGAATATCCGATTATAAAGAACGAGATTCCCCATTGGATTTTGCAGTGCCGCATCCCTATGGTCGGTGCATCTTCAAACACCAAAAAAGGAAAAAATCCATGCTCGGTATCGGCGACAAGCTTCCCAATTTCTCCGTCACAGGCGTAAAGCCGAAATTCAACGCCCATGAGGAAAACGGCGAGAGCGCGTTCGAGACGATCACGCAGGAT
Organism: Micavibrio aeruginosavorus; assembly: GCA_003240795.1. GTDB lineage: Bacteria > Pseudomonadota > Alphaproteobacteria > Micavibrionales > Micavibrionaceae > Micavibrio_A > Micavibrio_A aeruginosavorus_B. Next base: position 5,673 of record QFNK01000086.1, read on the forward strand.
TCCTTCGAAGGCAAATGGAAGGTTTTCTTCTTCTATCCAAAAGACTTCACATTCGTCTGCCCGACGGAAATCGTCGAGTTCGCCAAGCTGAACGACGAGTTCGCGGACCGCGACTGCGTCGTCCTCGGCGGTTCGACGGACAACGAGTTCTGCAAGCTGGCCTGGCGCCGCGAGCATAAGGACCTGACGAGCCTGAACCAATGGAGCTTCGGCGACACGAACGGCAGCCTCGTTGACGGTCTCGGCATCCGCGACAAGGCGAACGGCGTTGCATACCGCGCGACTTTCATCGTGGATCCGCACAATGTCATCCAGCAAGTCACGGTCAACAACCTGAATGTCGGCCGTAACCCGAAAGAGACGCTGCGCATCCTCGATGGTCTGCAGTCCGACGAGCTGTGCGCTTGCAACCGTCCGGTCGGTGGCGACAACATCGATGCGTCCGCGGAAGCAGCGAAATTGAAAATCGCGGCGTAATTCTTCTTCCCACCGGCTGTCAAAGGCGGGTGGGAGTTTACATGAAAGGAAAGAAACATGTCTTTGGAAAACATTAAAAATGCGATTCCTGACTATGCGAAGGACATCAAGCTGAACATCTCCGCGCTGGCGAACGAGGAAGTTTTGTCCGCACAGCAATTCTGGGGATGCATGGTTGCCTGCGCGCTAACCGGCGGCAACGACATCGTGATCCGCAATGTGGTTTCGGAAGCGTCCGCGCAACTTTCGGCGGAAGCGCTGAATGCCGCCAAGGCCGCGGCCAGCATCATGGCGATGAACAACGTCTATTACAAATTTGTCGGAATGAGCGCGAATGCCGAATACAAGACAATGCCGGCGAAGCTGCGCATGAATGTCATCGGCAATCCGGGCGTGGACAAGGGCGACTTCGAGCTCTGGTCGCTCGCCGTGTCCGCGATGAACGGATGCAAATTCTGCGTCGATGCGCACGAAGGTCAGCTGAAAGCGCATAACATCGACTCTGCCATGGTCCAGACGGCCGTGCGTGTTGCGTCCGTGATGGCGGCGGCGTCCGCCGTCCTGACGGGCGAGGCGGCTATGAGCGGCATGATGCCGATGGCACAAGCCGCATAGATCGAGGTATTGAACATAAAAACGCCCCGTCGATGTGCGGGGCGTTTTTTTATTCCTTTTAGTCCGCCGAATTAGCGAACGGCGCGGAACGTGAAGTAGCGTGTGTGATCGGCCGCCGTATCACGGTGATCGCCGCCAACAGTCGCCGCCCACCAGGAAATGACCGCGGAGACGAGGGACGTTGCCCCGGCGCCGAAGGCAAAGATGGTTGCGACGTTTTCACGCATCGCGGCCACATCGGCCGTAACCGCCGCTTCGGCAACGGGGTCCGGGCTCATCATGGCGGCAAAAGCACCACCGATGGCAGCGGCAACAACCACGGCCAGTGTCGATGTTGCCCAGACCAGAAGGCCATGGACGCCATCGCGCATGTCGCGTTCATGTTCCGTTGCGCCGATGATCGGCATACGCATGCGGCCCGTCAGGTAACCACCGGCAAGGGATGCCAGCACTTGTACCCAGAGAAGCCATATGCCCGTTGCCAATACACCGCCCGGGGATACGTTTGCGTCAGGCGACATGTCGAGATCGATCTGTGCGAGACCTACGGCGGCGCCGAACTGGAGCAGAACAAAAGATAACGCGCAGGCCAGAACTGCACCCGCGATTATCGAGCTCCACTCAACATATGAGTTTTTATATC
>QFNK01000087.1 GCA_003240795.1 Micavibrio aeruginosavorus
AGCGGCACGACACCCATGATGAACGCGAAGGAGGTCATCAGGATCGGACGCAGACGGAGGTGGCATGCCTCGCGCGCGGCCTCGATGATGCCTTTGCCTTCATGTTCGAGTTCGCGGGCGAATTCGACGATCAGGATGGCGTTCTTACACGCCAGTCCCGCAAGAACGAAGAGCGCGATCTGGGTGAAGATGTTGTTGTCGCCCCCCGACAGCCACACGCCGACGATGGCCGAGAGAATGGACATCGGGACGATCAGGATGACGGCCAGCGGCATGGTCAGCGATTCATACTGCGCCGCCAGCACGAGGAAGACGAGCAGGATGCAGAGCGGGAAGATGTAGATGGTGGTATTGCCCGCAAGGATCTGCTGGTACGTCAGGTCGGTCCATTCGAAATCCATACCTTGCGGCAGGGTTTCCTTCAGGATCTGCGAGATGGCCGCCTGTGCCTGACCGCTGGAATAGCCGGGTGCGGTGTCACCGTTCAGGTCGGCTGTGCGGTAGGCGTTGTAGCGCATAGCCGTTGCAGGACCGAACGATTCCTTGACCGCGACGACAGAGCCGAGCGGCACCATTTCGCCGTTGTCGTTGCGTACGCGCAGGCGGGAAATGTCCTCCGCCGTTGCACGGAATTCCTTGTCCGCTTGCGCCACAACCTGATAGGTGCGTCCGAACTGGTTGAAGTCGTTGATATAGATGGAGCCCAGATAGACCTGCATTGTATCGAAGATATCAGGAATGTTTATGCCCAGCTGCTGCGCCTTCGTTCTGTCAACGTCCGCGAAGAGTTGCGGGGTGTCGATGTTGTAGCTGCTGAACACGCCTGTCAGGGCCGGGTTCTGGTAGGCCTTTGCGGTCACTTCCTTCATCGCGCGGTCGAGCGCTTCGTAACCGAGGTCGGCGCGGTCTTCCACCTGAAGCTTGAAGCCGCCGATAGCGCCCATACCGGAAACTGGCGGAGGCGGGAAGACTGCGACGTAGGCTTCGTTGATGCCGAAGAATTGCTGTTGCAACTCACCGGCGATGGCACCGCCGGAAAGGTTTTCTTCCTTCCGGTCATGGAAAGGTTTCAGCGTTCCGAAGGCGATACCGGCGGAGGAGGAGCTGGTGAAGCCGTTGATGGACAGGCCCGGGAAAGCGACGACGTTCTGCACACCCGGATGTTTCATCATAATATCGGTCATGTTGGCAATGACCTCTTCGGTGCGCTGGAGCGTCGCGCCCTGCGGCAACTGTGCGAAGGCGATGACGTAGCCTTTGTCCTGTGCCGGAACGAAGCCCGGCGGGACAAGTTTGAACACAAACGCCGCCGCAACCAGAAGGCCCGCGTAGATCACGAACATGATGAATTTGTGACGTACGATTCCGCCGACGCCGCCTTCATACTTGCGCGAGCTGCGCTTGAAGACCTTGTTAAAGCGGACGAAGAACCAGCCGAGGCCGCCGTCGATGATTTTCGTCAGGCGGTCTTTCGGAGCGTCGTGGCTGCGCAGGAGCAGGGCGGACATGGCCGGAGACAGCGTAAGCGAGTTGATTGTCGAGATGACAACCGCGATGGCGATGGTGGTTGCGAACTGCTTGTAGAACTGACCCGTCAGGCCGGACACGAAGGCGATCGGCACGAAGACGGCGGTCAGCACGAGCATGGTTGCGATGATCGGCCCTGTTACTTCCTTCATTGCCTGAATGGTTGCATCGCGCGGCGAGAGGCCGTTTTCGATGTTCCGTTCGACGTTTTCAACGACAACGATCGCGTCGTCCACGACGATACCGATCGCAAGGATCAGACCGAAGAGGGAGAGAACGTTGATCGAAAAGCCCATCAGGTGAAGTGCCGCGAATGTACCGACGATGGATACGGGAACGGCGAGGAGCGGGATGATGGAGGCGCGCCATGTCTGAAGGAACACGATCACGACGAGAACGACGAGGAGGACAGCCTCCAGCAACGTATGGATAACGGCCTCGATAGAGTCATTGACGAAGGTGGTCGGGTCGTAGGCGATGGCGTAATCGATACCTGAGGGGAAGTTTCCTTTCAATTCCTCCATCGCGGCGCGGACGTTCTTGGAGATTTCCAGCGCGTTGGAGCCGGGCATCGCGAAGATACCGATACCGGCGGCCTGTTTGCCGTCGAGAGTGGAGCCCATCGCGTATTGCTGGGCCGCGAGTTCAACGCGCGCGACGTCGGCGAGGCGGGTGACGACGCCGTTCTCATCACGCTTGATGATAATGTCTTCGAATTCCTGCGGCGTGGTCAGACGGCCTTTGGCGTTGATGGGAAGCTGTACCTGCGCGCCGTCGGTGTAGGGAGGGCCGCCGATGGTTCCGGTGGAGACCTGAATGTTCTGGCTGCGAATGGCGTTGATGACATCGGAGCCATTCAGGCCACGCTGGTTGATCTTTTCAGGGTTGAGCCAGATACGCATGGCGTAATCGCCCGCGCCGAACACCTGAACCTGTCCGATACCGGCGATGCGGGTCAGGCGGTCCTTGACGTTCAGCGTTGCGTAGTTGCTCAAATACAAAGAGTCATAGCGTTCGTCCGGCGAAGTGATGTGAACCACCATCGTGATGTCGGGCGAGCTTTTTACCGTTGTCACACCGATCTGGCGGACGATTTCAGGAAGGCGCGGCGTTGCCTGTGACACGCGGTTCTGCACCATCTGTTGCGCCAGGTCGGCGTCGGTGCCGATCTTAAACGTCACGGTCAGCTGCATGTTGCCGTTCGTCGTGGAGAGGGAAGACATATAGAGCATGCCTTCGACGCCGTTGATCTGTTCCTCCAGCGGGGTCGAAACCGTTTCGGCGATCACGGCCGGGGATGCGCCGGGGAAGCTTGCGGAGACGACGACGGAGGGCGGCGCGACTTCCGGATATTCGGAAATCGGCAGGCTGAACATGGAGACCAGACCGCCGAGGAAAATCAGGATGGAGAGGACCGCCGCGAAGATCGGACGATCAATAAAGAAGCGTGAGAGATTCATGGCGCGTTATTCCTGTGTGCCAGATTGGTCTTGTGCGGGCTGCTGCACGGGCGCGTTGGTGGTTTCATCCATGCCCTTGAGCCAGTCTTTCGTGCTTTGCTGATCCTCCGCAGGGGCGGCTTCTTCCGCGGACGGTTCGGCGGTCGCTTCCGGCTGTGCTTCCTGCGGCTGCTCGGCTGCGGGCTGTTCTTCCTGCGCGGGGGCGGTCTCGGGCGCCGCCGGTTCCTGCGCCGGTGCGGCAGCCGGAGCGCCGCCCTGCTGTGCCTGCATCGCCGCCATCTGTTCCGGCGTCATGCCCTGAACTTTCGCGCCTGGGCGGATTTTCATCAGGTTTTCGACGATGACTTCATCGCCGACCTTGAGGCCGGAGAGGACGATACGCTCGTGGGAGACGACATCGCCCAGTTTGACTTCGCGGTATGTCGCCGCGCCATCGGTGATGACATAGACGAATTTCTTGCTCTGATCCGTCAGGACGGCTTTTTCAGGCACCGTTATGACGTTTTCGTCGCCCGTCGATCCGATTTCAATGCGGGTGAACATGCCGGGCAGCAGCGTTGTGTCCGGGTTCGGGAAAACAGCGCGTGCGCGGATCGTCCCCGTGCTCGGGTTGATGCGGTTGTCGAAGCTCTTGATCGTTCCCTGATAGACCTTCTGGTCATCGGATTTCAGATGCATGCGTACGGGAACGGATTGCTCGGAAACCAGATCCTGTCCTGCTTTCGCACGAACGAAAGTCAGGTAGGTTTGCTCGTCCACCTCGAAGTCGCCGTAGATTTCCTTATCGGACACGATCGTCGTCAGAAGCGGAGCGCTTGCGGCGTTGACCAGATTTCCTTCGGTGATTTCAGGGCGGGAGATGCGGCCATCGACAGGCGCCTTGATCGTCGCGTTGTCGAGATCGACCTGCGCCGCTTTCAAACGGGCGTTCGCGGCGTTGACCGTGCTCTGGTTTACTTTCAGGGAGTTGATGCGTTCGTCATATCCCTGTTTGGAGATTGCGCCGGATTTCAGAAGCTCTTCGGCGCGGGCCATTTCCTTTTTCGCGTAGGCGGCTTCGTTCACGGCGCCAGCGACGTCGGCCTTGGCCTGTGCGACGGCGGCTTCATAAGGGCGTTTGTCTATGGTGAAAAGAATATCGCCTTTTTTCACGATCTGACCGTCTTCGAAATTCACAGACATGATCAGGCCGCTGACCTGCGGGCGGATTTCAACGAAGTCTACGGCCGTGAGGCGTCCGGAAAATTCCTTCCAGATCTGAACCGGTTTCTGCGCGATTGTGATCATCGGCACGGGCATGGCCGGTGCTTCGCCGCCCGGCATCTGTGCCAGCGCGTCACCGAATTCGCCGTGCTTCATAACGAGCGTACCGCCCGCGAAGACGGTAAGGGCAAGGGCGCCAAGAAAAAGCTTTCTGGTTGAAGGGCGGTTCATCATGATCTCCTGATAAAGATATTTTTTTAATTTTATGCTGTTTTAAGTGTTTTCGGCGACGCTTCGTCAAGACCTAGAATACGTATCAAACCCGGCCTTAGATCACGTTCCAGGCCATCCAAATTGTTGTGGATGCGGGCCATAATCATCAGCTCTGTAATAAAGTCGTGTATTTCTTCCGTTTTCGCATCGACGTCGGGAATATGGATCGTGCCGTTCGCATTCGCCTTCGCGATGGCCGCCCTGATATATCCCTTGCAGTTGTCGAACATCTCTTCGATTTTTGCGGCGATGCTGGCGTTTTCTTCACCGATCATTTCGCTAGCCAGCGCCGCCATGGGGCAGCCGCAGACGAGCCCATAACGGTTGCGCACTTCGTGCTGCTCCTCGACAATGGAGTCTGCGAGCGCTGCGATCTGGGATGCAAAGTCGCGTTTTTCGGAAAAAATATCTTCCATGTCCGGGCGGACATAGGCCTCGTAATACTCCTCCATCGCGGTGGTCGCGAGTTCAAGCTTGGAGGTGAAGTAGTGGTAGAAGCTGCCTTTTTTTACATCGGCGGTGTTGCAGATGTCGTCCACGCTGACGGCACCATAGCTTGACGTCCACAGGAGGTCTGTGGCCGTGTCTATCAGTTTCTGCCGTGTGCCGGTGTCCGGTCTTGCCATGTATAAACCCTTTAAAAGAACGGAGTTTGTCCCATTCCTGTCCGTAAGCTAGAGTTTTTTACCGATTAGTCAACTATCCTTTGGGGGGATTTTCACAACTACTTGTCGGAAGCCTCGTGCTCGGCCGCCTGCTGGGCGATCAGGGCGCTGGAGGTGCTGGGCTGGACTATGAACGGGTCCTGCTGGTCCATGGGGACGGGCGGGCGGCGTGTGGTGCGGTACAGGCCGTAAAACCCGATCATTCCGTAGATCAGTCCCATCCAAGCGAACAGCATCCACGGGCCGTAGATATTCATGAACGTCGTGGAAAGGATCGGCCCGACGATGGAGCCAAGGCCGTTGATCATCAGCATGGAGGCGCTGGCCGCCACGATCTGCGCAGGGGAGAGGTGGTCGTTTGTATGCGCGCTGGATAAACCGTATATGGTCAGCGCCGTGCCGCCGATCAGGAACATGGCGAGGTAGAGCAGGTAAGGGCTGATGCCTGCGCCGACGATGGCGGCACCGCAGAACAGGGCGGCAAGGAGCGAGACGCCGATCAGGACGGTGCGGCGGTCGTAGCGGTCGGAGAGAAAACCAATCGGGAATTGGAGCAGGACGCCCCCGACGATGGCCGCCGCCATGAAGTTGGAAATCTGGGCGAGGTCGAAGCCGGCCTCGGCCGCGTAGACAGGGCCAATGGCGAAAAGACAGGCGTTCGCCATGCCGGAGGCGAACACGCCGAACACGCCGAGCGGGGAAGTCTTGAACAGCTGAAGCGGGGAGACTTTGACCGGCGTTTCAAATTTCGGCGCAGGACGGGAGGAGAGCGAAATCGGCAGGACGGCCAGCGTGATCGCGATGGAGGAAACCGCGAAAAGCGTCAGCGTCGCCGGATCAGCGGCGGTGAGGATATATTGGCCGACCGCCATGGAGCCGTAGAGAACGACGAGATAGACGGCCATCATCTGGCCGCGCGACTGGTTTCCTACCGCGTTGTTCAGCCAGCTTTCGATGACGATATAAAGTCCGGCGAAGGCAAAACCCGTTGCGGCGCGGACGGGCATCCATATCCATTCGTTCGGCATCAGGCCGTGGAGCAGGACGGTAATGGCGGCGATGGAGGCCAGCGCCGTAAAAACACGGATGTGGCCGACGCCCTGAATCAGTTTCGGCACGAAGTGGGAGCCAAGCAGGAAGCCCGCGTAATACATCGACATGATGATACCGGTGGCGTAGGTCGGAAAACCTTCCTGCGTTGCGCGGACACCGAGAAGCGTTCCCTGAAGGCCGTTGCCGATCATCAGCATCGCGACGCCGAAAAACAGGGGCCAGGCGGACATCAGGGTTCTGTGCATTTTTTCACCGGAAATAAAGGTTGTTCCTGATGCTTCTACAGGGAAAAATAGATATACAGCAATGACAATATGCGGCATGTTCGTGCGAATTTTATACGCCTGTCCCGCAGGCGGTTAAGGAGGCGTTTATGATTTTGTTTTTCCCCCAATACCAGGCCGGTTTTGTGCCGAGCAACATTCCCGTCGGCACGCCCGCACTGCGTGATTTGTGGAAGGGCGCGCCGGGGTTTGCGGAAGTCGCGATCCAGCCGACCGATGTCGACAAACCAGAGGAAGAGGGCGGCATCCGGTTCCGCCGCATTTTGAAAAAACAGATTCAGGATTCCGTCGATATCGTACAGGCGGCGAAGCCGGATTTCATCGTTACGACGGGCGGGGATTGCGGCGGGTCGTTCGCGTCCATCGCGTATATGAACGAAAAATATAACGGCAAGATCGGCGTTTTGTGGGTGGACGCGCATGCGGACATCCATTCGCCGTCCACGTCGCCGTCGGGGAATTATCATGGCATGGTTATGCGGAATCTGATGGGGCATGAGGCGTTCGATATACAGCCCGCCTTGCCGCTGGCGCCGCATCAGATCGGCTATCTTGGATTGCGCGATACGGAGGCGGAGGAAGATGCGGTGATTGCGGAATGCGCGATTCCGCGGTTCAACGCGGCGGAGGTGATGGCGGACAACGCGCCGCTGGACGCCGTAATCGATCATTTCAAAAAGAATGGCATCACGCATCTTTACCTTCATGTCGATTGCGACGTGATGGACGAGAAATTCTTCCCGCATGTCCATGTGCCGGAGCCGGACGGCCTGACGCTGCCGCGTCTTCTGGAACTGCTTCAATATCTACGCTCGAAAATGCCGGTTGCGGGGTGCTGCCTGACGGAATATGC
>QFNK01000088.1 GCA_003240795.1 Micavibrio aeruginosavorus
GAATTATTGATGCCGACGAGCAATTTTCCGTCACGATAGCGTGGCTAGCGGCTGAATAACCGCTGAATATCAAAGCAAAAACTATCAGGGCGAGAATGATTTTCATCAAAAGAATCTTAGCACCTGCACAATATGGATTCAAGAAAGACTTCGTGACAATTTTATGGCAGTAGCAAAATTAGAGCCTTCCTTGATCGTATTATTTAAGCAAATGCTGGGCTGGTTAGCATCAAAAAGGTGGTTGTTAATAATAATTTCTTCATGCGCTTAATCCTTGCATATCGTTTTCCGTTTGTTTCTTGATTATATTCGACATGTAAATCAGATACAAGACAGGGATCAGGATCAAGGTAAGGATGGTCGTCGAAATCATCCCCCCGATCATTGGCAAGGCAATCCGGCGCATGACGTCCGATCCCGGCCCTTCGGTCAGAAAAATCGGCACAAGACCGAGGATGATGACGGATACGGTCATTAACTTGGGCCGCACTCTTTGCGCCGCGCCGTGCTTGATATTCTCGATCAGGGCTGCATGATCGGCGGGCGGATGGTCGCGCATCTGATGATCGATATAGATCAGCATGACGATGGCCGTTTCCACGGCGATCCCGGCCAGCGCGATAAAGCCCACCGCCACGGCAACCGACATATTGTATCCCGCCAGCCACACACACCAGAATCCGCCTGTCACGCCGAACGGCACCGACATCATGATAAGGAACGTTCTGTCCCACCGCCCGAAATGCAAATAAAGAAGCGTCAGAATAATCAACAGGGTCGCCGGAATAGCCATGGAAAGCCGCGCCTTAGCTTCTTGCATCTGCTCGAACTGGCCGGAAAGTTTCAGGCTGTATCCATCGGGTAGTTTCATGGTTTTGAGCTTGGCCTGCAAATCTCCGATATAAGACCCTATATCCCTGCCCTCGATATCCACGAACACCCATCCCTGCAGCCGCGCATCCTCGGACGTGATCATGGCCGGGCCTTCCGCAATGCGAATGTCGGCAAGATTGGCCAGGGGAATGGATGCGCCGGATGCCGACGGCACCAGAACATCTTCAACGTCGTTCAAAGTTTCACGGTACGGCCTGTCATAGCGCAGCATGATCGGGTAGCGTTCACGCCCCTCGACGGCCTCACTCAATTGCATCCCGCCGAGCGCGGTTTGAATGACCGCCTGCACGCTCGCAAGATCGATTCCATACCGCGCAATGCGGTCGCGGTTCGGGACAATCTCGATATATTTTCCGCCCTGCACCCGGTCGGCCACGGCGCTACGCGTTCCCGGCACCTGCCGCGCCAGTTGCTCCACATCCTTGGCAAGCCCGTCTATGACCGTCAAATCCCGCCCTGAAATCTTGATGCCCACGGGCGTCCGGATTCCGGTCGTCAGCATATCGATGCGGATTTTGATGGGATAGCCCCATATATTCCGCAGCCCCGGCAGAGTAACAATCCTGTTCATCTCCGCCACCAGCTTTTCCGGTGTCATGCCTGACCGCCACTGGTCGCGGGGTTTCAATTCAACCCACGTTTCGATCATGTTCAGCGGTGCCGGATCCGTGGCGGAATTGGAACGCCCGGCCTTACCGAAGGCCAGCGCCACTTCCGGCACCGTCATGATTTGCCGGTTTGTCACTTGCAGGATTTCCCGCATGGTGGACGGCGATGCGCCCGGCACGGTCATCGGCATGTAAAGCAGGCTGCCTTCATACAGCGGGGGCATGAATTCCGATCCCAGGCGGCTGACGGGGATGGCGGTACTGACCATAAAAATCAGGGCCAGCACAAGGGTTCCTTTGGGAAAGATCAGGGCCGCATTCAAAAAGGGCTTATAAAGACCTATAAAGAAGCGGTTGATGACATTCTCATCCTCCCGCCTGATTTTTCCGCGCACAAACCACAGCATCAGCACCGGAACCAGCGTCACGGACAGAAGCGCCGCCGCTGCCATCGCGTAGGTTTTGGTATAGGCCAGTGGCGCGAACAGTTTGTGAGATTGTCCGGTCAGCGCGAAAACGGGCAGGAAGGACACTGTGATAATCAACAAAGAAAAGAACAACCCCGGCCCGACTTCCTTTGCCGCCTGCAAAAGAGCTTCCTGCCGTTCCGCTTTCGGCGCATCGGCAGGAAGATTTGATAATTTCCGGTGTGCGTTTTCCACCATGACTATGGAGGCGTCCACCATGGCCCCTATCGCTATGGCAATACCGCCAAGCGACATGATATTCGCCGTGATGCCCTGCGCCGCCATGATGATAAATGCGGTGAGAATGCCCAGCGGGAGCGTGACAATGGCGACGCCCGCGCTGCGGACATGCAACAAGAAGATAAACGTCACCAAGGCCACCATCAGGCTCTCTTCCAGCACCTTGCCTTTCAGATAATCGACCGACCCTTCAATCAACTGGCTGCGGTCATAAACCGTGACCAGTTCCACGCCTTCCGGCAAACCCTGCCGGATGGACTCCAGCCGTTCCTTGACATCTTGAATAACCGTGTTGGCGTTCGCGCCCGGACGCGCGACCACAAAGCCGCCCACCGCCTCGCCTTCGCCGTTCAGTTCCGTGATGCCGCGCCGTATGGCCGGGCCTTCCACCACGCGGGCGACATCGCCGACGGTCACGGGCGTTCCGTTTTCGCCGGCCTTTAAAGCAACTTTTTCCAGATCGGCCACGCTTTTGGCATAGCCGAAAGACCGGATCATATATTCCGTTCCTGCCATTTCCAGCGTGCGCCCGCCCGTTTCCTGATTGGCGTTCCGCACCGCCTCGATCACGCGGGGCAAGGGAATGCCATAGTTTTCCAAATCGAGCGGCCTGATCAAAACCTGATATTCCTTCACGAAGCCGCCAACCGAGGCGATCTCCGCCACGCCCTTGACGGTGGCCAGTTCAAAGCGCACGAACCAGTCCTGCAAGCTCCGCAATTCCTGCAAATCATGCTTTCCCGTGCGGTCTACAAGCGCATACTGAAAGACCCACCCCACCCCCGTGGCATCCGGCCCCAGTTGCGGGCGCACGCCTTCCGGCAATTGCCCGGCGACTTGCGAAAGCGCCTCCAGCACGCGGCTGCGCGCCCAGTACATATCGACACCATCTTCAAAGACGATGTAAATGAAACTATCGCCGAACATGGAAAAGGCCCGCACGGCCTTTGTCCTCGGCAGGCTCAGCATGCGGGTGGAGAGCGGGAACGTAACCTGATCCTCGATAATCTGCGGCGCCTGCCCCGGCCAGTCGGTACGGATGATCACTTGCGTATCGGACAGATCGGGAATGGCATCGAGCGGTATATTTTTGATCGAGACAATGCCCGCCGCCAGCAGCACCAACGCGCCGAGCATCACGAAAAACTTATTGGCCACAGACCAGTCGATGATTTTGGCGGCAAAGGATGTTGACGGACCGTGCGGCGTATCAGTTTGCATGGCCGCTCTCCCTGTCCGCCATGGACTCCATACCGCCGCGCAGGGAACTTTCCGCGTCGATCATAAACTGACCCGATGTGACGACGGCCTGTCCTTCGTCCAGGCCGGAGGCGATTTCCGTCAGGCCGCGCGAGGTTATACCTGTTTTCACCATGACGGGCCGGAACGCACCATTGCCGAGCGCTTCGATAACATGCCCGCCGTCCTTCCCGTATAAAACCGCTTCCGCAGGAACGGCAAGACGCTTCTGGCTTTGCGCTTCAAACATGACGTTCACGAGACTGCCTGTTTTCAGCTTGCCATCCGGATTGTCCAGCACAAGCCGCACCATGCCTTTCCGGCTTTCCATGTCGGTCATGGGATAAATGTAATCGGTGATCGCCTTGAGCGTTTCACCCGTTTCATCCACGGTGATGGTTGCGGGAGTTCCAGCCGCCAGAAATTCCAGATCCTTCACAGGCACCTGCGCCTCGACCCAGACTTGCGAAAGATCCTGCAATGTCAGGATACTGTTTTCACCGTCTTCAGAATCGAGATAGGAGCCTTCACGGACATTCAGTGCCGTCACGATTCCATCCGCCGGAGCGTAAAACGGCGTTTCCCGTGGAAATCCACCTTTTGCTCTCAATTCAGCGATGGCTTTCTCATCCATGCCATACAATCGAAGACGTTGATCCGGTGCGCCGATGATGCTGGCCCCTCTGCGTCCCGCGAGGTAATCGACCTGCGCCGCGATCAGGTTGGGGCTATAAAAGGTGAACAGAAGATCGCCTTTTTTAACAACATCCCCCACCGCGTTGGCTTGAAGACTGGAAACCCAGCCTCCTGTCCGCATGGCGATAACATGCTCCCCTCTCGTGCTGGGAACGATGTATCCCAACGCACGGATATTTTTTCCAAAATCTTCCCGTTTTGCGGGCGCGGTTTTAATGCCAAGGGCCTGGCGGTATCGGTTGTCGATCCGGACGGAATTCTCAGAGGATTTCTTTCCCCCGCCGTCATCGCTTTCATAGAAAGGCACCAGTTCCATGTCCATGTAGGGCGATTTGCCGGGCTTGTCGAATTTCTGCCCCGGCACCATCGGATCGTACCAATAGAGGATTTTTCCCTTGCCCTCTTTTTCTTCCGGTTGTGCCGGAGAGTCCGGCTCGCTCGCGGGTACCAGATCCATGCCGCAGAGCGGGCACTTATCCCCTTTTTTCCCATGAATATGAGGATGCATGGGACAGATATAAACCTGTTCGCCGGATGGCGCTTTGTCAGCCGCGGGCGCGGCGTCCTTGCCCTGCATCGGCATGGACGGTGTATCCTCGGCGGCCAGAACAATGGCAGGCGCGAAGGCGCAGAACATAAAGATAAGAATAAAAATACGCATGATAAATCTCCTTTTTCGAGAGTTTGACGAAAATCAAAAACCAAAAAAGGCGGATCTAGACGCGCAGGCGCTGCGTCGTCAGGAGGATATTGGGCTGGGTTTGCGAAATATCGGGCCAGTCGGGCGGCGGGCCGCGAATAGACTGCGTATCCGCAGGATTAAGAATGAGAAACGAAACTGTATCAATCGAGAGCGGGAAGATCACCTTGCCATCGAAATCAGGCGCTTTGATGGGAGCGTGATCCGCGCTGAAAAGATCGGCCTTGGAACAATCCTTGAAAAAGACGTGTTCATCCCCTGTCTCTTTTTTCGGGGCCTCCATGCCCATCATGCCTTTGCAATCCGGCATATCGGCCATGACCGCAGGCTGTGCCGCCAGAGCCTGGGTTGCGGCCATAAAAGGCCCGCACGCCAAACCAGGCGTGAGCATCACAAGAGCGAGCAGGCTGTAGATGAGCTTTTTCATCGCCCTTCACTATAGCATAACGGCGTAAAGAATTTATTCTTTTTCAATATTAATAATTCCTAATTTAATGGAAGCGGTGGAACCTAGAAAATTTAGGAACGTTTAATGTACGTTAATCAACCATCAACTTATTGGAAACGGCCATGCAAAAATCATTTACAGCCCTGCTTTTCACAGCGGCATTAGTTTTTCCGCCATATGTTTCTACTTTAGCGCATGAAAAAAATAGTGCTATCCAAAGCTCCCCCCAAGCCGAGCAACAACCGTTTGATGTTCAATTTCTCGATAATATGGTCAAGCATCACGAGGACGGAATAATGATGTTTCAGATGGCTGAAGAAAAAGCAGAAGACTCAGACATACGGACGATGGCTGAAAAAATGACCCAAGATCAGAAAAAGGAAATCCCAGAACTTCAGGCATTAAGAAATGAAGTAAAGCCTGACGCTCCTCAAGCAATCAACATGAACATGCCCGGCATGATGCCTATGGATATGTCAAAACTCGAAAAAACATCTGGATCAGAGTTCGATAAAGAGTTTCTTTCCATGACCATAGAGCATCATAAGGGTGCCATTAAAATGGCTGACGCCGCTTTGAAAAAATCTCAAAATGTGGGTGTAAAGAACAAAGCGCAAATGATCCATGACAAGCAAAAAGGCGAAGTGGCGCAAATGGAAAACATGCTGAAAGAAATGAAGTGATATCAAACGTCCATTAAAAATAGCTGATTAAATAGGAACTGCATGCAGAATACACATGATCAGCCTATCGAACATGGCAAAAAAATGTATTTAAAACTGCTCCTCATGGCCGTTTTATCGTTTGTGTCCATGTATGTCCTTATGTATTCGATGGTGAATACATTTGAAGACATCTATCCCAGTTTCAATCAATTTTACATGGCCGGCCTGATGGCTGCTCCTATGGTATTGATCGAAGTCGTGCTGATGAGCGCGATGTACAAAAATAAAAAGCTGAACGCTGTTATAGCGGCGGTAAGCATTTTAATTGGAGTAGTGTCCTTTCTGGGCATCCGTCAACAGACGGCCATCTCCGACGAACAATTTCTCAAATCCATGATCCCGCACCATTCCGGTGCAATTCTAATGTGCCGCGAAGCCAATATCACTGATCCTGAAATCAAGATCCTTTGTCAAACGATCATAGAAGGCCAGCAACAAGAAATCGACCAGATGCGGGCAATCCTGAACGGGGCGAATTAAAGCCTTACAGTTTTCAATCTCAAAGCATTTGCAATCACGGATACGGAACTGAGCGCCATCGCGGCGGCTGCCATCACAGGACTAAGCAACACGCCAAAAACGGGATATAAGATGCCCGCCGCCACTGGAACGCCCGCCATATTATAGATGAAGGCAAAGAACAGGTTCTGGCGGATATTCCGCATCACGGATTTGGAGAGTTTCTGCGCCCGTGCGATGCCCATAAGATCACCCCTCAACAATGTTACACCCGCACTTTCCATCGCCACATCAGTTCCAGTCCCCATCGCAATACCGATATCGGCGGCGGCCAACGCCGGAGCGTCGTTTGTGCCGTCCCCCGCCATCGCCACGATACGCCCTTCGCTTTGCAGTTTCTTGACGATACGGCCCTTGTCTTCGGGCAGGACTTCGGCTTCGACCTCGTCAATACCCAACTGACGCGCCACGGCCTGCGCGGTGGTTTTATTATCGCCCGTGAGCATCACCACGCGGATTCCGGCATTTTGCAGCTCCTTCACCGCTTGCGGCGTGGTTTCCTTGATCGGATCGGCAATGGCGAGAAGTCCCACCGCTTTGCCATCGACCGCCGCGAATATCACCGTTGCACCGTCCTTGCGTAAAGCATCGCCCTCAGCTTCCAAATCGGAAACATCAACACCCAGATCATTCATCATCTTGACGTTTCCAAGCGCGACGGCGCGGTCAGATACTTTACCCACCACGCCTTTTCCAGTGGGCGAGTCG
>QFNK01000089.1 GCA_003240795.1 Micavibrio aeruginosavorus
GAGTTCGCGGATGCGGCGCTCCTGCTCGGCGATTTTCTGCTCCGCATGGCCAAGACGCTCGTTCATCATTTTCAGGAAGGAAAGGCTCGCACTCATCGTGCGCCACCATCCGTCGCGCTCCATATCATGCGCGGCGCTGTCCTCTTTTTTCGTCATCACGGCATTCATGATGACGGCAGGCGCGGCAGAGCGCGTCAGCCGTGGCACATTGCCGTGATGCGGATAATTCGAAATCATACTTTTACACCCTTTTCCAAAAGTCCCCGTCTGTCCGGGATATGTCAGCGGCTCTCAAGGCCTCTCACATTTCCAACCATGCGAAGCTTGTGCCAGTTCCGATTTAAAAATTTTACCATTAGAAACAATGGGTTAAGTGAAAGGTGATTTTTCTTAATCGGGCAGAAAAATTCCACACTACGGAAAATTGCCGTTTTCGAAGGGCAATGTTTTCCCTCTGCACACATCACCCGGCAAAAAGGGACAGTATTGTTTTTGATCTTCGCGGCGCATGGATTAGGATAAGGGGACTAGGTATTTCCATTCTTGCCCGCATTCGGACATTCATGACTGTTTTTCGATCTTCCGTAACGATTTTGACATTCGCGGCTGTGCTTTGCGCGGGCGCGCAGGCGCACGCCGCGGGTCTGGTGCCCCATAAGGCTCTCTACAGCATAGACCTGATCGCCACGCACAACGGCTCCCAGATCACAAATATCGGCGGCAAGATGCTGTATGAGACGCGGCAGGATTGCGAGGCGTGGATAACCGATCACCATTTCGATCTTTTCTATGAATATGCCGAAAGCCCCGGCATGCGTATCACGTCCGACTTCTCGACCTATGAAAGCAATGACGGAAAAAAACTGAACTTTACCTCCCGCCGTAGCAGGGACGGGGAGATGTATCAGGAAATACGCGGCTCTGCGGAAACAGGGGCGAAGCTCTCGCAGGTCACATACACAATGCCAGACGGCCTCAAGCAAACGCTGACGCAGGATACGGTCTTTCCGACCGCGCATACGATGGAATTGATCCGCAGCGCGCAGAAGGGCGATAAATTCTACACCGCCAATGTCTTTGACGGCAGTGATGAGGAAGGCCCGATCGAGATCAACAGCTTCATCGGAAAGCAGGTCGAGCCGCAAGCAAAGCCCGTAAAAGACAAGGCGGGGAAGATTGACACGGCCCTGACGGACAACAAGGCCTGGAACGTCCGCATGGCCGTATTTCCCTCTGCCGACAAGAGTGAGGAATCGGACTATGAAATGTCCATGGTCTTCCACGAAAACGGCGTTATATCCGATATGGTCATCGATTATGATGATTTTACCGTACGCCAGAAACTGATCGCGCTTGAAAAACTTCCCGCTGCGTCCTGCGGAAATCCGCCGCAAAAGGGAACAAAGGCTCCTTGATACCGCTTTGTTAAGCTTTTGGTAACCAAAACGCTGGTAGCATCCTTGGAAGGTGGGCAATCCGCCTGAAAAGGAACCCAAAGGCTTCATATATCATGACAAAAACCGTTCTTATCGTTGAAGACAACGAGTTGAACATGAAGCTCTTCCGCGATTTGCTGGAGGCGCACGGCATAGCGACGATCGAAACCCGCAACGGGCTTGACGTGCTGGAGATCGCGCGCGCGCAAAAGCCCGACCTTATTCTGATGGACATCCAGCTTCCCGAAGTTTCGGGCCTCGATGTTACCAAATGGCTGAAAGCCGAAGATGATTTGAAACATATCCCCGTCATCGCCGTGACTGCGTTCGCGATGAAGGGTGATGAGGAAAAAATCCGCGAGGGCGGATGCGAGGATTACATCTCAAAGCCGATCTCGGTCTCGCGCTTTGTCGAGGTGATAAAATCGCACCTTGATAAACCCGCGGCGGAGGAACAGCCTGCGGAAGAAATCACGGAAGAGGAAAATTCCCCGTCATTCGAAATCCGCGAACGCGCGGCCGAGGACGAGGATGAGGAAATATTGAAGGACATCGCATCGGACGAAGAAGAATTCTTCGAGGAAGATGCCGATATTGACGGTCGCAGTGAGGAAGACGATGAATCCGTTCTTCCCGGCGATCTGGCGAAATAGGAACGGGGCGGAAATACCATGTCAGCACGCGTTTTGGTCGTGGACGATATATTGCCGAACGTAAAGTTGCTCGAAGCCAAGCTTGCGAGCGAGTATTACGACGTCCTGACGGCAACGAACGGGATGGAGGCTTTGGAAAAGGTCGCCTCGCAAAGCCCTGACATTGTGCTGCTCGACGTTATGATGCCCGGTATGGACGGGTTCGAGGTCTGTGCGCGTATTAAGGCCGATCCGTCCACCGCGCATATTCCCGTGGTTATGGTCACGGCGTTGACCGACACCGCCGACCGCATCAAGGGGCTTGAAGCCGGCGCTGATGATTTTCTATCCAAGCCTCTGAACGACGTCGCGCTGATGAGCCGCGTGCGCTCGCTCGTCCGCTTGAAAATGACCGTCGATGAATGGCGCGCGCGTGAAAACACTGCGACCCAGCTCGGCGTGATGGACCGTCCCGCAACGGCGATGAACGAACCCGTCGAGGGCGCGCGCATTCTCGTAATCGAGGATCAGAGCTATGAAAGCAGCAAATTCGTCGAGGCGATGAAGACCGATGACGATATCGTCGATGTCGTGGAAGGCGGGATTGCGGCCATGGGCAAGATTGCCGAGATCGATTACGACCTGATCGCGGTCAGCCTGAATTTGAAGAATGAAGACGGGCTTCGCCTTTGCTCCCATTTGCGCTCCGGTGAGCGTACGCGCGCCGTTCCACTTTTGATGATCGCATCCGAGGATGATATGCCGCGCATCGCCCACGGGCTTGAAATCGGCGCGCACGACTATATTCTGCGCCCCGTTGATCGCAACGAACTGCTGGCCCGTGCCCGCACGCAGATTCGCCGCAAGCGTTTCCAGCAACGCCTGCGCTCCAACTTTGAACTCAGCCTGTCGATGGCGCTGACGGACCCGCTGACGGGCCTCTATAACCGCCGCTATTTCGAGGTGCACCTGCAAAAACTTCTGCAGAAGAACGAGGCGACGAACAAGGCGATGGCCGTGCTTATGCTCGACATCGACCATTTCCGTGATTTCAACAACACTTACGGCCACGCCATCGGCGATGTGGTGCTGAAGATTTTTGCCAAACGCCTGCAGGATTCGCTCCGCAGCTTCGACCTCGTCGCCCGTCTGGGCGGGGAGGAATTTGTGGTTATCCTTCCCGATGTCACGCCTGAAATGGCGTATTTCGTCGGCGAGCGCCTCCGCCGCAGTGTCGCGGATGAGCCGTTCATATGCGATGCGCCGGAAGGCAGGGTCAGCGTGACAACCTCCATCGGCGCCGCGATTATCGAGGGCGGCACATCCAACATGGAAGAGGCGCTGAAACGCGCGGACGACTGTCTCTACAAGGCAAAAGAAGGCGGCCGTAACCAGGTCGTGTTCGAAGGGAAGGGGAAACTCGATCCCGCGCAATACCTTCGCGAAGGCCGCAATTTTCTGGAATAGAATTCAGGCAACAAAAAACCCGGCAAATAGCCGGGTTTTTTGTTCGCATGCAGGCCGGAAGGCCGCGCGATTAGTTCTTTTTGGAAGGAGGCATCTTCTTTTCTTCGAAAGGAACGTGCATGCCTTTTTTGCCCGTCTCAGGGTTTACGGCCCATGGGTCGAACTTGTTCATTTTCAGCTTCTCGGTCGCTTTCGCGCCCTTTTTCTTGTAGTAGCGGAAACCTGTTCCAGCTGTCGATTCCATGCGGACTTTCGTTGCGCCGCCGCCTTTTTTAGCCATTGTCGTAGCCCTTTACCTTTAAATTAGACCTGCAAAATACGGATTTGCGCCGGATTGTCAAGATATTCTTGCCTAAACGTTCTGGAGTTTGGGGGCATTCACGCGGCCCGGCATTTTCGGCACGACAGGTTCGATATTATGTATATCGAACTCGGCTTCCGTTGGTCTCACATTCGTGATTTTGACCCGCAGTCTCGATCCCGGGCCGACTTGCGCCTTATCATTGAAAATCAGATACTTGTTGCTGTTGTGCAGCTTCCAGCCCTCCGGAAACTCGTTTGGCTTCAATGTCTTGTGCAAGCCCTTTTCGGGGAGCAGTATCTGGATGCCATATGCGCTAACCGCGCTTAATTCCGCCCTTAAGGAATGCCCTTCCAGCCTGTGCAGGTCGCGCACTGCATAATAGCGCAGCGCATCGTTGTCCAGGTGCCTGCCGATATCCTGAAGGTAGTTCATCTTCGTGGCAGTATCGTTCAGCGTTGCGATGTCGTCTTCCGACAATCCGCATTCGTAATTCTGCATTGCCGTATGAACCGCGCGTAGGGCGATAACATCGGTATAGCGCCGGATAGGGGAGGTGGCATGAGTGTAATTGTCGACTTGAAGGCAGAAATGCCCTGTATTGACCGTGCCGTAATGCGCCCTTTGAAGAAGGTTGGCGCGGATATAGGCTTCTATCTTTTCGCGCTCCTGACGCGTTTCCGCTTCTTTCGCGATCCTGTTCAGCTCCGACGCATCGGTGAGCAGTCTCGCCTCTGGGACCGTGTAACCCCATTCCTCCAGCTGGTCCGCCGCCTCTTCGAGGATAAGCTGGTCCGACATCCCGCCGTGAATGCGGTTCAGGAAGGGAATGTCGTTGGAAGACAGGAATTCTGCTATCGCGACGTTGGCGTCGATCATCATCGCCGCGACAAGTCCTTGTGAGAAAGGCGCATATTCCTTGTCGTTTTTCTGGTCTTCGTGGATGAGCATTTCCTGCGTTGCGCGGACGCGTTCCGTCAGGATTTCGCCGAAGTCCTTGTAATCGGCAAACAAGGGGTTGTCGCTGAACACGAGGTCTTCGAATGCGCCATAACTGAACTGCATCTGCGATTCGATGAGGCCCAGTCCGATATCCCTCATGTTTGTGATTTCGCGTCCGTGCTCGTCCCAGAATTTTTCGACGTAGATGACGGGCCTCAACTGCCCCTGTAAAAGCGACACGCCCATGGTCAGCGTGTGGGGAAGCATGTGGATCGTCTCGTCGCGGAAATAATGCGAGAACCCGCGGTCGCGTGCGGCCTTGTCCAGCTCCGTTCCGGGGCGTACGTAAAAGGGAACATCCGCGATGACGACAAGCGTGCGGTATCCGTCGTGCGTGCGCTCGACCAGGATGCCGTCATCGTGATCCGCCGCGTTCTTGGGGTCGACCACGCTGATCTTTTCATGACGAAGGTCGCGTCGTTCACGGAAAGGCGGCTCCCGTCTCAAGGTCGCCTTGGCCTCGATATAGGCTTCGCGCGCCGGGTATTTTTCTATGCCGTATTTGTCTGCGACGACCAGCGCGATCGACGCGCCCGTTTCCGGATCCCACTTTTGTTCGATCATCTGCAGGGACGGATTGTACGGGTCCATATCGCGCGGGATGGCGGCATTGTAGGCCGCCTTGGGGTTGATATTCTCGAGGTCCGCTCCGTGCACGGAAAAATGCGTTGTAATGCCGTTGTCATACGGGCGGAACAGCTTTCCTTCGCTATGCTTGTTGAATTTCCCGGCGATGGTCAGCTTTTTATTGTGATGGAATTTTCCGTGCAGACGCGCTTTCAGTTCCGTGACATTGCTTCTGTCCAGAACAACGGCCACCGTATCGCCCTTGCGAAGACTCATGCCCGGGAAACGTTTCACCTGTTTCTGGCTCAAAGTCACATTGAAAGGGAAGTCTGCGCCCACACCTTCGATATCGAGGAATATCTTATTGCTTTTGCTTGTCAGGGATTCCGAAACGCGCGCAACGACGAGGTCGGATATTGGGCGCGTAGGGATCAGCATGTCCTTCTTGTCTTTAAACGCAAAACCCTCCGCAAGGAGGGTTTGAACGTCAAGGCGGAGCTGTGCTTCTTCCTGCTCGCTTTTCAGGCCGAAAACATTGATGAGGCCGGCGACGGACACGGGCTGCGCATTCAGGGCGATGACCTGTTCCAGGCGTTTGCGGCTGTATTCAAGTGTTTCGAACTTAGGCATAGTGACCCCCAAAACATAAAAAACTTAGAAAACACCCGTTCTATCGCCGTTTTTTGCCCCCCTTGTTTTTAAAGCTTTTTTTGCCGGGTGGGCCTTTTCTGTCTTTGGATGAAGTATCCTTAGAACGCGGACGTCCTTTTTGCAAAGAATTATTAGAATTTTTGAATTTAATCCCCGGCAAATCGGCGCCGTCTTTTCCGACGACTTCAAACACGCTGCTGCCCGTGAAGCCGTCCGCCTCGACCACGCGTATGGTTAAGGACGCGCCAAGGCGGTAGGTGCGCTTGGTTCTTTGCCCGATCAGGGCATGCTGCTGCTCGTCATGGGTATAATAATCCGCCGGCAGGGTGCGGATGGGGACAAGGCCATCCGCGCCGTTTTCATCCAGCGTGACAAAAAGGCCGAAGCGGGTAACGCCGTTGATCTTGCCGGTAAATTCCTGCCCGATGCGCGTGGACATCCATTTTGCCGTAAAGCGGTCAACCGCCGCGCGCTCGGCTTCCGCCGATGTGCGTTCTGTCTGCGAGATGTGATCGGCGCGTTCTTCCAGAGTGACTTCTTCCTCGTCGCTCAGCCCGCCGGCGCCGAGGCCGTAAGCGCGGATGAGGGAGCGGTGAACCAGAAGGTCCGCATAACGCCGTATGGGAGAGGTAAAGTGTGCATACTTGTCCAGCGCCAATCCGAAATGCCCGATATTCTCCGGCGAATAAATGGCCTGCGACTGCGTCCGCAAGATCATCTCGCTGACAAGATGGGAATAGGGGTTTTCTTTCGCCTTTTGGAGAAGCTGGTTGATCTGCGCCGGTTTGACGGCCGCGCCCGCTTTGGGCAGGGAAAGGCCGAACGTCTCCAGAAACTCTCGCGCGTTGTCCAGCTTGGTTGCCGTGGGCTTGTCATGCACACGGTATACGCACGGTGCGTTTTTGGATTCCAACGCCTTTGCCGCCGCGACGTTGGCAAGGATCATGAACTCCTCGATCAGCTTGTGGGAATCATAGCGCGAGCGGTTGCGAACGCCCGTCATATTGCCGTCCTTGTCGATCAGGATCTGGCGTTCCGGCAGGTCCAGGTCGAGCGCCCCGCGCGCGATCCGTGCCTTGTCCAGAATGCCGTAAACCTCATACAGCGGCTTTATGATGGTCTCCATCAGCGGATCGGTCAGCTCATGCGACTCACCGTCTTTCGCCGCCTGCAC
>QFNK01000090.1 GCA_003240795.1 Micavibrio aeruginosavorus
AACGCGCGGCGCGGTGAACAGCGCAAGCGGATAAGCCTCACCCGGTTTCACGATATAAGTGCCGTTCGCAATCTGGTCATCCATCAGCGCCAGGTCGGGCTGGTCAAAGATGAAGGGCAACGCCTCCATCTGCGCGTGCGTCAGGTCGCGCTCAAGGTGGAAATCCTCGCCCAGCGCGAAATGCAGCGGGATTGCCGTGTTGCTGACCCCAACCTCAACCGTCCCGCCGTGATTTTTCAGCAGATGGGTCAGCATCGTCTTATAATACACATCGAAAATATCGGGGCGTGTTACGGTCGTTTCATAAACGCCGGACCTCGGGACGAAGCCGTAAGAAAGGCGCGTGTCGGGACGGCCGCTTGTTTCGGTCTTGATCCTGATGAAGGGGTAATAGGCCTTGGCTGATTTTTCCTTGAGGGTGCCGGCGGCGAATTGCCGGAAGGCCTCGCGCAGGCCGGATACGTTCGCGTTATAGATTTCCTCTATAGCGTTGAAAGCGTCATCGGCGTTTTTGAAGGAACGGGTCTTAAAGGACTTTAAAAGATGCAACATGGCCTATTATGGCGTGAAAACGTTAAGTTTTCAATGAGATATAGACGCGCCCCGCTAAAAGTGGAGCGGCGCACATATTCTTCTACCTTTAAGACGCAATGCCCATCAGAGCGCGGGAGAATTCATCGGCCTTGAAGGGGCTTAGATCCTCGATCCCTTCGCCAACGCCGATGGCGTGGATGGGCAGGCCGAATTCCTGCGCCAGGCTGACGACAACGCCGCCGCGGGCGGAGCCGTCGAGCTTCGTTACCACCAGGCCTGTCAGGTTGACGGCCTCCTTGAATACCTTCACCTGAGAATGGGCGTTCTGGCCGGTTGTGGCGTCCAGAACAAGGATCGCAGCATGCGGCAAACTCTCATCATGTTTTTTGAGGACGCGGATGATTTTTTCGAGCTCCGCCATCAGGTTCGATTTGTTCTGGAGGCGGCCGGCCGTGTCGATCATCAGGATGTCAACGCCCTCTTCCCTGGCTTTGGTGTACGCCTCGAAAGCGACGGCGGCGGCGTCCGCGCCGATGTCTTTTTTGAATAGCGGCACATGGGCGCGCGCGGCCCAGACGTCGAGCTGATCAACCGCGGCGGCGCGGAACGTGTCGGCGGCAGCGATCATGACCTTGCGTTTTTCCCGCATATGCCATTGGTGCGCCAGTTTGCCGATCGTGGTGGTTTTACCCGCCCCGTTTACGCCGCAGACGATCATTACGTACGGGCCGTTTGCGGGCTTTTGAATATCGAACGGTACGGCCACGCCCGACAGCGACTGACCAATAATGTCCGCGAGTGCGTTTTTCACCTCGAACGGCTCCACGTCCTTTTCGAATTTCTGGGCACGGAAATCCACCACGACCCGGGCGGCGGTTTTTGGCCCCAGATCCGCGGATATGAGCAAATCTTCGAGGTCCTGGAGCGTGTCTTCATCCAGCTTCCGCTTGGTGAAAATGTCAGAAATGCCCTGTCCCAGTTTTCCGGTGGATTTGGACAGGCCGGACGTCAGGCGGGAAAGCCATCCGCCGCCTTCACTATCGTCCGCAGACGTACGGCTATCGCTGGCAAGGGGTTCGGGAACCGGCGTGATTTCCAGACCGTCGATTATTTCATTTTCGGTGGGGTTTAATTCGTGCTGGACAAATTCGGCGTCAGGTTCCGGATCATACTCGACAGGCGGTTCAATATCCGGTTCGCGCGGGTGATGAATGACCTTCTCGGCCTGCGCTTCGCGTTCCTGATCGCCCTCGTTTTTCTTTTTACGCCAGAAAACCATGTTTCTTCACCGACAATTTTTCGTATGGATTGATGTCTTAATTTTAGCACGGCTGAGCATTAGCGGGTGCATTTTTTATATAAAAAGTCGCCTTATTTCAGGCAGCAACCGTGGCGATAAGATGTCCGTCCGCCACCGATTCGGTACGCACCGTAACAAGGGTTCCCGCCTCTAACGTACGATCCAGCCGTACGGGCGCGAAGTGTTCCGTATGTCCATAGTTGTCTTTTTCTACAATAACTTGCCGCATCTGTTTCATGTGAAACATTAAAAATTGTGCCATGCGTTCATCGCCCTTGGCGCGCAAACGCGCCGCACGTTCCTTGCGGAGCTCGGGATGTACTTGCGGCATTTTGGCCGCGGGGGTTCCGGGACGCTCCGAATACGGGAAGACATGAAGGAACGTCAGGCCGCATTCGTCGACAATGTTCAGGGTGTTGAGGAACATCTCCTCCGTCTCCGTCGGAAAACCGGCGATGATATCTGCGCCAAAGGCGATATCGGGTCTGTACGTACGGGCGCGCTCACACATTTTGATCGCATCGGCGCGAAGGTGGCGTCGCTTCATCCGTTTCAGGATCATGTCGTCGCCGGCCTGAAGGCTCATATGAAGGTGCGGCATCAGGCGCGGCTCCTCGGCAACCAAACGCCAGAGGTCTTCATCCATCTCCACCGGATCGAGTGATGACAGGCGAAGGCGCGGCAGCTCCGGCACCAGCGCCAGAACGCGGCGGATCATCTGCCCCAAAGTCGGATGCCCCGGCAAATCGGCGCCGTACGAGGTAACATCCACCCCCGTCATGACGATTTCCTTGTATCCCGCTACGACCAACGCCCTGACCTGATTGACGATTTCGCCGATCGGCACGGAACGGGAATTGCCGCGGCCATAGGGGATGATACAGAACGTACAGCGATGGTCACAGCCGTTCTGAACCTGAATAAAGGCACGGGCGCGCCCCTCAAACCCCTCAACCAAATGGGAGGCGGTTTCTTTTACGGACATGATATCGTTGACGAGCACGCGTTCCTTGCCTTGCAGCCCCCACGTTTCCGCCTTTAGTTTCAGATCGTTACCGATAATGCGGTCAACTTCGGGCATTTCGGCGTATTTTTCGGGCGCGATTTGCGCGGAACAGCCGGTAACGATGATTTTTACGTCCGGATTGTCTTTCTTCGCACGGCGGATCGCCTGACGCGCCTGACGCTCGGCCTCTTTGGTCACGGCGCAGGTATTGAAGATAATGACGTCGTCCATCCCTGCGGCCTTGGCGTGGCCGCGCATCACCTCGGATTCATAGGTGTTGAGGCGGCACCCGAAGGTGACAAGCTGGGGTTCCTTTGTGGACATGGGATGATGTCATAAGCCGAAAAACAGCAAAAATCAAACAATCCATGACGCCTACTGCCTCATGGATATTTTACAGCGCAAACATGCGTGGGGAATGGCCGTATCGAAAAGGCATTTCCATGCTTCTTAAATCAGAAACAATGGAATTTTATACTTTAAGAAAACAGTTTAACTGATTGTTTTATCTAAATCTATGAACGGCACGTATGCGATCGTAATCACTAAACCCGTAAAGCCCCATACCGAAGTGATCATAGGGCGGGTCATAGCGCAGACGCTCATTTTCGCGGAGCATATCTTCACAGAAGCCCATGGCTTCGGTATTCGGCTGGATGCCTTTTTTCAGACATGTGCGATGGTGGCGGTTACAATTCAGATCGCGGCGGCGTATTTCCGCCTGCGTACGGGATTCAGAGCGGTAATTGTTATTGTAATCGCACAATTGCTCATCCGACAGGGATATGACATCCGTATCAGACATGTAGACCGCAGGAGACGTACACGCACCCGCCGTCAAAGCCAACCCCATGATTCCAAATGATATTATTTTATGCATCGCGATCATCCTTTTCATCGTGAAAGGTTATTGCCCCCTCAAAGCTGTAAGCGGCGGGGCCGGTCATCAGAACATGGTTGTCACTTTCGCGCCAATGGATGAAAAGATCACCGCCATCCAGGGTAACGCGCACCCTTCGCCCCGTTATACCGCGACGTACAGCCGCCACGGCCGAAGCGCAGGCGCCTGTCCCACAAGCCTGCGTTATCCCCGCGCCGCGTTCCCAAACGCGCATACGCAGGTGATCGTCCCCCAGCATACTCACGTATTCAACATTTGTGCGCTTTGGAAAAAGCGGATTGCGTTCTGTTTCCGCCCCCAACTTATCCACAGGTATATCCATGGCGTTGTCACAGAAATATACACAATGCGGATTGCCCATGGAGACCGCCACTGGATTGCCTTCCAAAGGCAGATCAAGCGTATCGCATTCTTTTGACAGGGGAATTTGATCCCATGATAAGCCCGGGACGCCCATATCGACGCAAATTTGCCAATTTTCGGCACGCGTACAAGTCAGCAGGCCGGAGATGGTTTCGATTATACACTCCATCACCCCTTCTTCCCCCATATACAGGTCCGCGACGCAGCGTGTGGCATTGCCGCAGGCGCCGGCCTCCGACCCGTCCGGGTTATGAATACGCATGAATATTCCCGCGCGATCCATCTTTGGCCGCTCCAGCAGTATGAGCTGGTCACAGCCGATGCCGCGGCGGCGGTCGGCGATATGGACAATTTGTGCGCCCGTCAGTTTGGGGGCGTTTTTGCCGCGGCAGTCGATTATCACAAAATCGTTGCCGAGGCCGTGCATTTTTAAAAATGGTATGGTTTGCATTTCTCCACCATATCCGAAACGACGTTTAAGAGAAGCGGGTTTTTGGGGCGGGAATGTGTCCAAACTTGCCATAAGGAGTCCTTATTGCGATAGCATTGTAACCATAATGCCATTAACTTTTTGTTAACCTATGTGAACTTTTTTGCTGTATACATATTGGTATATGGCGAGACGTTCAAAAAAGGAGCACCGCCGATGGGACAGTCATTCAAATATACCGAACCAACGATCTGGGCCTTGCGTAAAAAAGCGAAGGAACAGAGCGATGATGCGTCCCTGCCCGCCAATGACCTTAACCTTTATACCCATTTGTTCGGCTACGATCCCATCCGCATAGCGGCAGACACGCTGGGTGCCAAATCACACGACGCGGAAATCCGCCGTGGCAGTGCGGAGAATCCGACCCTGAACATCATCAACCCCACGACGAACTTCATGATCAAAGAACTGGCATCGGAAGATCCGTCAAAGGCTTGACAATCCGGCTCTCTCCCGTCTATAAACCACCCAAATTTACCTGAACATCGGTGATAGTACCGTGTCCAAGGATACACCGCAGCCCGCGAAGTTACGCGCACTGCGGCTAAACTGTTTTGGCCTTTGGCCTTGGGACTTTGAATGTTTGAAAGTTTGAGCGACAAGCTTGGCAATATCTTCTCCTCTCTCCGGGGCAAATCCCGTTTGAGCGAGGAAGATGTGAATGCCGCCGCGCGCGAGATTCGCGTCGCGCTGCTGGAGGCGGATGTCGCCCTGCCCGTCGTTAAAGAATTCATCGAATCCGTCAAAGCGAAGGCCATCGGCGCGGACGTTATCAAATCCGTCACGCCGGGACAGATGGTTGTCAAGATCGTCCATGACGCATTGGTCGAGATGCTGGGCAGCGAGAGTGCCGACCTGACATTCGGCCCTGCGCCGTCCGCGTACCTGATGATCGGCCTTCAGGGTTCGGGCAAAACGACGACGACCGCGAAGATCGCGAAATTCCTGACCGAGCGCAGCCGCAAGAAAATGCTGATGGCGTCGCTCGACACGTCCCGCCCCGCGGCGCAGGACCAGCTTAAAATCCTCGGCGAACAGACGGGTGTTGCGACGCTGGAGATCATTGCCGGACAAACGCCGGTACAGATTGCGGAGCGCGCACTGAAAGAAGCGCGTCTCGGCGGTTACGACATCGTTATGCTCGACACAGCGGGCCGCCTTGCCATCGACGAAGCGCTGATGGAAGAAGTTTCCGCGATTTCCAAAATTGCCAACCCGGTTGAAAAACTCCTCGTCGCGGATGCGATGACGGGTCAGGACGCTGTAAACGTCGCCAAGGCGTTTGACGAGCGCGTCGGCGTAACGGGTATCGTCCTGACGCGTATCGACGGCGATGCACGCGGCGGTGCGGCGCTTTCCATGCGCGCGGTGACGGGCAAGCCGATCAAGCTGCTCGGCGTCGGCGAGAAATGGGACGCGCTGGAGCCTTTCCACCCTGAC
This sequence comes from Micavibrio aeruginosavorus, assembly GCA_003240795.1. GTDB lineage: Bacteria > Pseudomonadota > Alphaproteobacteria > Micavibrionales > Micavibrionaceae > Micavibrio_A > Micavibrio_A aeruginosavorus_B. Next base: position 6,035 of record QFNK01000090.1, read on the forward strand.
CGTATCGCGGGCCGCATCCTTGGCATGGGCGATGTCGTCTCCCTCGTCGAACGCGCGGCGGAAGCGATCGAGGCCGAAGACGCCCAGCGCATGGCGGAGAAGTTCAACGAAGGCAAGTTCGATTTCAATGACCTGCTCTCGCAATTCCGCCAGATGAGCAAGATGGGCGGCGTCGGCGCACTCGTGAAAATGCTGCCCGGCCTCGGCAAGATGGCGGCGCAGATCGAAAACGCGAATATCGACGACAAGGTCATGAAGCGTCAGGAAGCGATCATCCTGTCCATGACGAAACAGGAACGCGCGAAGCCCGACCTTCTCAACGCATCCCGCCGCCGCCGTATCGCGGAAGGTTCGGGCGCATCGGTGCAGGAGGTCAACAAGCTGTGCAAACAGCAGGCCGATATGCAGACCATGATGAAGCGCATGAAGAAAATGGGCATGGGCAAAATGATGGGCATGATGAAGGGCATGATGGGCGACAAAGACGCCGCCATGCTCGACGCGTCCATAGAAGAAGAGATGGCAGCAGGCAACAAAATGCCGAACCTCGGCCCCAACCCGTTTGCGGGCGGACTGCCGGGGCTCGGTGGCATGCCGAACCCTGCCGGCATGCTCGGCATGAAAGGCCTCGGCGGTATGGGCGGTTTCCCGACCCGCGGCGGCACGAAGAAGAATCGCAAGAAACGATAACAACAACCTTAAAACTTAAATACAAAACTAAAGGAGAACTAAAATGGCACTAGCAATCAGACTGTCCCGCGGTGGACGTAAAAACCGCCCGCACTACTCCATCGTCGTGGCTGACAAGCGCTACCCGCGCGATGGCCGCTTCATCGAGAAAGTCGGCACGTACAACCCGCTTCTCAAAAAAGATGACGCGAACCGCGTTACGCTGAACGAAGAGCGTATCAAGTACTGGATCTCCCAGGGCGCGCAGGCAACGGACCGCGTTGCGATCTTCCTCGGCAAGGCCGGCGTTACGGCGATGCCTGAGCAAAAGAACAACCCGAAAAAAGCAGAGCAGTCCGCAAAGACGAAAATGATGCTTGCTGAAAAAGACAAGAAACGTGCAGACGCAGCAGAAGCCGCAAAGCAAGCTGAAGAAGAAGCAAAAGCCGCCGCCGCACAAGCGAAAGCCGATGCTGAAGCAGCCGCTGCTGCTCC
>QFNK01000091.1 GCA_003240795.1 Micavibrio aeruginosavorus
ATATGGGAAGACCAACGAAAAAACAGGTAGCGGCGTATATGCTGCTGCCACAGGTCATGCCGCGCATCAATAGGTTGTACAGCGATGGTTTCGGCCAGCTTTCCTACTTGATCGCGCTTGTCTATCGCGCTGTCAATCTCTTATCGGAAGACCATCCGGCTTTTATCGCCGCACGGCAGGGCAAAGCCGGCATAAGGGAAGTCATTGCCGCGGCCGGCGCTGAACTGAAATACACGCGCCAGAACATAGATCAGGTCATCATATACTTCGCCATCCTGCTGGGTATGGTTTTACTCGTATGCCAGTTCTTCCTGATGCTGGGTTTTATTTTCATGAACCCAGCTTTTGCTGCCACGCCTTCAAACTACGGGGAATTTTTCCTCGATCCGTCCAAAGATGACGTTGCTTACCGCCTGCTCTACAGCGTTTTTGGCGTGCCAGAATTGTTCAAGGCGGGCGGCGGCGGCACAAGATCACAGTTCCATGCCGCCCTTCACGGCCTGTTCCAGTTCTACAGCATCGGCATGCTGGTCGTGGCCGTCATCATCATCTGCTATCACATCTTTTCTATCCTTGCGGAAACCGCACAGACGGGCGTTCCGTTCGGCAAGCGTTACAGCAACAACCCGTGGGCACCGATCCGCCTTGTGGTCGCGCTCGGACTTCTTATCCCGATCGGCTACGGGCTGAATGCGGCGCAATGGATCACCCTCTACGCCGCAAAATTCGGGTCGGACTTTGCGACGAAAGGATGGGTTTTGTTCAACGATAAAATGAACGAAGCCTACTTGAACAAGCCGGAGGAACGCGTCGGAACGCCGCAAACACCGGAGCTCACGGAAATCGCCGCCTTCATGATGCTCCAGACGGGATGTGAAGTCGCGTATCAGGAAATGTACAAAGGCGATAACGCAAAACAGATGGATGGATGGCTTGTAAAATCTGCCACAGAAGGCGAGGCTCTCCCCTTGTCCTCCACTGATTTCGATAAGGCGCTGGAGTTTTTCCACAAAGGCGACATCCTGATACGCTTTGGCGAGAAGCACCAACGGCACGGCGACAAGCTAGGCTCCGTCATGCCTTACTGCGGAGAAATCCTGATATTGGCGGGTGATAAATATGAACCCGGCTCCAAAGATATTCAGAAATACTACTACGACCTCATCAAGAACATGCACCTCGGTGAATATGGTCTATGGATGCATGCCAATAATTTCATCAAGAAATACATTACCCTGCGCAATGTACAAAACCCGGGGGCGGATTTACCCCCCCCCACGTTCAAAGCAGAAACATCCAAAAAACTGCAGGAAGAAACGGAAAAGGCCATCGCAAAAGCTGTAAAGCTTCAGCGTGATTCCAAAACATGGGATAAGGACAATAAACTCGTCCGCGAATACGGCTGGGGCGGCGCTGGTATATGGTATAACAAGATCGCCCAGATCAATGGATCGATGGTAACGGCCGTCGGAAATATTCCGCAGATACGCAGCATGCCGTTGGTCATGGAACAAGTCCGCCGGGAAAAATTACAGCAAAACCAGGATGTTTCCGATCCTTTCTCCTCCATATTCTTATCGGACGGACGTGAGATACAGCTCAGCCCGGATGACAGGACGATTGGTGGCGCGCTTGTCTATATCTACCAATACTGGAGGGACGACAACATCAACCAGACTTCAATCGGCTCGCAGACCGGTATTACTGGCAACTTTCTGATTGATGCGATCAACCTTGTTTTCGGCACGCGCGGCCTTTTCAATATGTGCGCCAACGCAGACGTTCACCCGCTTGCGCAGTTATCAATTCTCGGAAAAGGCATGATGGAGGCGTCCATTAGGAACCTTGGACTTGCTTACGGTTTCATGTTCGGCCAGATTATGAACAACGCGATTGGAAGCGCCATGGGCGCGGCATCGGGAATATTGATGTCCGTGGCAACGGTCACGATCACCATGGGCTTCATGCTCTTCTACGTAATTCCCTTTATGCCTTTCCTCTACTTCTTCTTCGCTGTCGCAGGATGGGTTAAAGGTCTTTTTGAAGCAATGGTCGGCATGCCATTGTGGGCGCTTGCCCACCTTCGCATTGACGGCGAGGGTCTGCACGGCGACGCAGGGATCCGCGGCGTTTACTTTATATTTGAAATCTTCCTGCGCCCGATCCTGATTATTTTCGGCCTGCTCGCCTCCGTTGTCATTTTCGCGGCGCTGGTGAAAGTTCTGAACGAAATCTACTCGATCGTCGTCACCAACCTTTCGGGACACGACCAGACGTTCAAGGAACTGTGCGGCAAAAACCTGCAGGGCAGCGGCGCCGCGGGCAATGGCAACAGCGGAAGCACGAGCCCCATGAACTATTTCCGGGGCCCGATTGACGAGCTTTTCTTCACGATCATCTACGCCATTATCGTGTATATGATCGGCATGTCCTGCTTCAAACTGATCGACCTGATCCCGAACAACCTCATGCGTTACATGGGCACGGACGTACAGACATTCAACGACCGCGCAGGCGATCCGACGCAAAACATGATGAGGAACCTCAGTATTTCAACAAGCGAGGTATCCAAGTCAGTTTTTGGCCAAAGTGGGGCAATTTCACAAGGTATCGGCTCTGTTACATCCGGCGTAAGCGGCATCGCGGCACAATTATCGAAGCAAGAAAAAACAGGACCATAGGGAAGGATCACATCATGCATCTCTTCCTTACAAAAAATTCTTACAAGCCATTTAAAGCAAGGCTCACCGCATGGTAAGCGGGTCCCGCATAACGCAGGGACAGGTCCTACGGATTGTCGTCCTGCCGGGTATTTTTCCGAGGTTGAAGCGGCTTTTTTCGAGCGGCTTCTTCATGCTCCCTTATTTCGTGATGCTGGTTTTCAATACCGTCCGCATCATACCGGATGGCCACCCATTTCTGCGTTCGGAAAATATAGGGAAATACTCCCTGATAAAGGCCCTAAGCGAAGCGGCCACGCATGTGCCTTTCAATAAACAGAACGCGGACAAGGTCTTTTTCTTTACGATGATTTTGTCCGGCATAGTCATGCTGTTCATGCAGGTATTTCTCTGCATCCTTGCCATTTTCACTTTACCGGCGCGCGCAGAATCCGGCGTGGACTACAGCAAGTTCTTTTCAAATCCGAACGATCCTAAAGCCGACATCGCCTTTCGCCTTCTTGACCTCGTGTTCGGCGTCAAGGGCAGCACGGGCGCGGGATATTTTGGCACCGACCATGGGCCGACCGCATTCCATACGGCACTCCACGCCCTCTTCCAGTTTTATTCCTATGGCATTTTGCTCATAGGCTCGTTTGTTATAATTTATCTCGCAACCACCATCGTCATCGAAACGGCGCGCTGGGGCGTTCCCTTCGGCCAGCGCTTCAACAAGGCATGGGCGCCCATACGGCTGGTACTGTTTTTCGGCCTGCTGCTTCCTGCCTCCAGCGGCCTGAACATGGCCCAGTATATTCTGCTCGATGCCGCGCGGTTAGGATCGAATGTGGCAACCAATGCATGGCTGCTCTTCGACAAAACATCGAAGACGCCTTATATAGAGACCGCAGACAATCTGATCGCACAGCCTACGATTCCGCCGATGAATGACTTCCTCGCATTCATGGCCATTTCGCGCACCTGTTCATGGGCGGAAGGGCGTCACAACGGACGGGATATCCGCCCCTACTTCGTCTTTAAATCCGGCAGCGACGGTGCCATCGATCTACAGGACAGCACGCCGGCCTTTTCAGAGATGGTGAAAAAAGCCGATGGCGGAACGATCAATATCCGCTTCGGCGAGAAAAAAGACATATACAACACGCAGACAGGAACTGTGTATCCTTTCTGCGGCGAACTGCAAATACCAGTCGTCGATCAGGCTCAGCCGGGCGCAGCCATCATGCAGCAGGCATATGTCGACCAGATTACCTGCCTGTGGAGCGGCCGCGGCGGAGCGGCATCTGAATGCTCGCAATACAGCTTTTCCGACATGGGAAAGGATTTTACGTCCGCCTACTCGACCACGATCCCGAGAGACCCATACCCCGATCTCACCCCTTATATTGGCGAACGCCAAAAAATGCAGTTTCTCATTCTCATCAATCAGGATTTGAACACTTCGCTTGAAAACGCCGTAAAAAAACAGCGCAGCGAAGGCACATGGAACAACGATGTCGCCCTGAACATGGGATGGGCGGGCGCAGGCATCTGGTTCAACAAGATCGCGGAGCAAAACGGCGCCCTTACGGGTGCGGTGCATTCCAAACCCATCATACTGCACATGCCTACGGTCATGGAAAACATCTATAAACAAAAGGCCATCCAAAGCCCGCAGGTACCTATTCTGGACGCCTACAATCCTGTCACAGGCAACAACCAGATGATCCTCACGGGCGAGGAAATGGAAATCGCCACGGTCCTGAATCAGGTTTACAAACAATGGGCGGAAAACAATGAAACCTTTATTCCTGGCGTGCCGGAAAGCCGTGACCAGACAGGGACGGGCAATATCATCATCGATACAATCAACGGCGTCATGGGAACCCAGGGCCTGTTTGATATGTGCAGGAACAAAACAGTTCACCCCCTTGCCTCTCTTTCCTCGCTTGGCAAAGGCCTGATCGATCACTCCATTCGCGGATTTGCCGTGGCGGCGGGGGTCGGCATTGGCGGCGGCTTTTTAAAGATGCTGGGACAAACGGATATTGCCAATGCCACAAAGAGCATAACGAAATTCTTCCTGACCTTTGCCGGTATAGGCCTGATGCTCGGCTTTATTCTGTTCTATGTTCTCCCGTTCATGCCGTTCATCTATTTCTTCTTCGCGGTCATGACATGGGTGAAAACTATTTTTGAAGCGATGGTCGCCATGCCGCTGTGGGCGCTCGCACACCTGCGCATCGACGGCGACGGCATGCCCGGAAGCGCGGCGGAAGGCGGATATTTCTACATACTCGAAATTTTCCTGCGGCCTGTCATCATTATCATCAGCTTCCTGGGCGGCATTCTTATATTTGCGGCGCTGACACGCGTTCTGAACGAAACATTCTATCTGGCGCTCAGCAACCTATCCGGACACAGCGGCGGTGAATCAACAACAGGATGCTTCAAGGCGCCGGGCTCGACAACAACGGGCGTGACACCGGATGATTTCCGCCGCGGCCCGATCGACGAGTTTTTCTATAGCGTTATTTACGCGATCACTGTTTACCTGATGGCGGTTCCCTGCTTCAAACTGGTCGATGCTATACCGGACAACATAATGCGCTGGATGGGATCGGGCATACAGACATTCGGCTCTCAGGATGGCGACCCGGCGGACAGTATGATGAAGTACGTTGCGGGCGGTGCCGGACTGACCGGCAGCAAACTGAAAGAAGGATTTGGCAAGTCCCTTGGGTTGAACTAACGATTGCCGTGCTTTATTCCAGCCGCAAAAAAACCTCCCGCACGGGAGGTTTTTCTTTGATAGACGATCACTTACTGCTTGCGCAAATGTTCGAGCAAAGCCTCGACATTGCCGCCGCCGCGTTGAATGACGCTGGAGAAGTCGGCGCGCTGTGTCTGTCCCATGCTGACGCCTTCTACAATGATATCGACGACTTTATATGTCGCACCCTTGGCGCGCACGCGCCAGTCGACACGGACTTCAGGTCCGCTCGTCGGAACAATGTAGGATGTTACGATCGCATCCTTTTCATTTTCCTTGCGTGCGTTTCTGACTTCGAACTTCTGTCCTTTATATTCGGAGAAGCGGTTCGAATAGACTTTTACGACCATCGTGTTGAACAGCTTTTGATATTCCTTTTGCTGGGCCGGTGTCGCCGCGCGCCAGTACTGGCCGAGAGAGAAGCGGCTGATCGTGTTCATGTCGAAACTGTCATTGAGCAGTTTGGAGAATTCTGCCTTCTTGGCTTCCATGCTCATGTTCTGATTGCCCAGGAAATTGATCCCACGCTCACCCATGCCCGCAATAAAATTCTTGGCGCCTTCGACTTCACTCGACGCGGCACTGGCCGCGACTTCCGTCATAAGACCGCCTTGCTGCTGAACGCGCACATCGGTCGCGTAAGAAGCGCTGGCGGAAAGAACGATCGCGGCGGCGGCGGTCGTAAGCGTCAGGGTCTTAAAAATCTTCGTCATCTGTTTTCCTTTACGGGTCTCTTCTGTCTATATCAAAGGGGCCTGTAGCTAATATAGCGCAGGCCCCCTGAATTCAAAGTGGTCTCATGCCGCATTAACAACGCGGCAAAAGAAAATTAGTTGCTTCCGTTGCCGTAGTCCGGAATATCCGGGCCGGCCGCCATATCAGGGTCCAGGTTGTTCACGAGGGCCTGACGGCGCTGGTAGTATGCGCTGCGCAGAGCGGCGTAATAGTCGAAGGAGTTGCGACGCAGATCGTCGATAACGTCCAGCAGCTCTTCACGCTGGTCGATCGCGCCGACGCCGACGCGTGTGTAGTGCAGCCATTCCAGATCGTGGCTGAACATATAGATGCGGACAGGGTCGAGCAGGCTGTCGACGACCATGCCTGTGCCGTCACGTGCGGACGATGGACCCAGCAGCGGCAGAACGATGTAAGGACCATGACCCACGCCCCATACGGCCAGCGTCTGACCGAAATCTTCTGGCTCGTAAGGAATGCCGCCTTGGTCGGCAACGTCGAAGATACCGCCGACGCCGATCAGCGTGTTGATGAAGAGGCGGCCGGAAGCATTCGCAAAACCCTCGAGGTCGCCTTGAAGAAGTTTGTTACCCATGATGACCGGGCTTTTCAGGTTGCGCAGGACGTTGCGCACGCTGTTACGGACAGGTTTCGGCGCCACATAGCGGTAGCCGCGTGCGACCGGCTCGATGACAGCCTTGTCGATGCTTTCGTTGACAGAAAGAACCGATCTGTTCACGTTTTCGAACGGGTCATAGATTTGCGCATCCGCAGAAGCGTTCTGACGGTTTGCTCCGGTGTTCGCACAACCCGCCGTGACCACAGCCAATGCTGCAACGGCGAGAAGCGTCATAAATCTTTTGTTTGCTACGTTTGTCATCTCATAAATCCCCGGTAGAATCCCCTGTACGATATCAAATTAACAGACATCCCTTTACAGCGGCTTAAACCTCTCTCAAATT
>QFNK01000092.1 GCA_003240795.1 Micavibrio aeruginosavorus
GGATACCGCTACGGCATCATCAAAAAATACGAGCGCCAGTTCTTTAAATATTTGCAAAGCATCGGGCATCCCGCTCACGACCATGACGCGATGATAATCGCCGCCTTGTGCGACAGCAATATCCTGTCCGTGGAAGCCTCAAACGACAAAGGTGCATTGCCATCCCACATCCGCGGTATGGACACCGAAAAATTCATAAGCGCGCAAAAAATATGGAATGAGGCGATCAGCTTTTACGGCAACGGACAGGCGGCCTCCAACGAAGAAAACAATTTCAGCGATGAAGAGCTGGAAGAAATGGACTTCATCCCCGACGCTCCGAACGCGGCTTATCAAACACTATCTTCAGACAAACCCTTACCGCAGGCGGACAACGACAATTTCCCGCAGGTCGAAATGAAAAGCGAGAGTCTTTTCCTCGCGCATATTTTCAGTATGGAGCAGTTGAAAGAAATAGAAGAAAAACTCTCCGTGTATGACCGGGACGATCTCAACAGCATATTGCGGGACAATCTGAACTTCATCGATCAATTCATCAGCAGGGAAACCAGGATCGGCAGGGACATCTTCGATTACATGCGCCAGATCAAGGTGAATATCGACAGCCGCCTTAATCCAAAAGCCCTTGCCGCGCCGTCACAGCCTTAGCAGGGATTTATTGAACCGCGCCCTGTCTGGATAGATGGGCAATCTACAAATTATTGGATTTTCCGTGCATTAGCGGCTAAAACATCCCCATGACAACGCCGCAGAAATTGATCCTAGCACTACCCAAAGGCCGCATCCTTGATGAGCTTGCCCCTATTCTGCATTCCTGCGGAATCGTACCGGAGGCGGCGTTTTACGATGAAAAATCCCGCCTTCTGCAATTTGCGACCAATATTTCCGAACTGGACATCATCCGCGTCCGCTCATTTGACGTTGCGACGTTCACGGCGTTCGACGCGGCGCATCTGGGCGTTGCGGGATCGGATGTGATCGACGAATTCGATTATTCCGAACTCTATGCGCCTGTCGATTTGAAAATCGGCTATTGCCGCCTGTCGGTCGCCATGCCGGAAGATGAGGTGGCCAAAGAAAAACCCCGGCAATGGAGCCATGTGCGCGTCGCCACCAAATACCCGAACATGACACGCAAATATTTTGCCGCCCGCGGCGTGCAGAGCGAATGCATCAAGCTGAACGGCGCAATGGAAATCGCCCCCGCCCTCGGCCTCGCCCGCCGCATCGTCGATCTGGTATCGAGCGGCAGCACATTGAAAGCCAACGGCCTTGTCGAAGTAGAGAAAATCCTTGATGTGTCCTCGCGCCTCGTCGTAAACCGCACCGCGCTTAAGACGATGCCGGACGTGATGAACGGCTGGATCGAGAAATTCCGCGCGGCGGTAAAGTAAGCGCAATAAAAAAACGGCCCGCGTAATAGCAGGCCGTCTTACTTAAATTCTAAAATTATCAACCTTTGTTAAAGGTCGGCGGGCAGGAAATTGCGCTTCTATTCGCATTTTTCTCTGCCGTCATTTGTTGTGGTTTCGGCTCCGCCTGTTTTTGCCCGGCATGCGGCGAGGCTTCCAGACCTCCCCCGTTACCGGCGTAAGCAACTTTTTCAATAAAATGGGGCAGCATTGTTGTCATTGTCTTTTCCTCCTTGTTACTCCGTTGACCAAGCCTTGGGCCGGATCTTAAAGCAGCCTTCCAGAAGCTGTCATCCACAGGCTGCGCCTTGAAGGGATCATAAAGTACCATCGAAATATTCCCCAAAATTTTACATAAGATAAAGAAAATCCACTACTTTATAAATACAAAAAACACTTGAGGTTTGCAATATTCCATAGCGCGGAGTATAGACACTAGGCAAAGAAAAAAACCGCACAAAACCAAGGACTTTAAAGACATATGGCCAAAGAAGACCTGATTGAATTCAAAGGCACGGTGACGGAAGTCCTTCCGAACGCGATGTTCCGCGTAAAACTGGAAAACGATCACATCGTTCTGGCCCACACGGCCGGAAAAATGCGTAAAAACCGCATCCGCGTTCTAGAAGGCGATACCGTCGTCGTCGAAATGACCCCGTACGACCTGACCAAGGGCCGCATCATTTTCCGGGAAAAATAGGATGGCCGGAACACCGGAACTCATCCTCGCCTCCTCCTCGCCCCGCCGCGTGGAGCTTTTGGCGCAAATCGGCATCACGCCGGACAAGATCATCCCCGCCGACATCGACGAAAACCCCATCAAGGGCGAATTGCCCAAAGACCTTGCCGTCCGCCTCGCGTGCGGCAAGGCGGAGAAAATCGCGGGCCAGCATCCGGGCGCGATCATCATCGGCGCGGACACGGTTGTCGCCTGCGGCCGCCGCGATCTGGGAAAACCTGAAGATGCGGATGATGCATGCAGGATGCTCACCCTCCTCTCCGGCCGCCGCCACAAAGTTTACGGCGGGTTGTGCGTAGTCGACGCATCGGGAAAAATCCGTACGCGCCTGTGTGAAACGATTGTTGGCTTTCGCCATCTGAGCAAGGAAGACATAGAGGAATATGTCGCAAGCGGCGAATGGGAAGGCAAAGCCGGCGGCTATGCGCTGCAGGGGCTTGCCTCCACCTACGTCCGCCATCTGTCCGGCACGGCGCACAGCAATGTCATCGGCCTGTCGCTCTATGACATCGCCCAGATGCTGAAAACCGCCGGATACAAAAAGGCCTGACCCCATGGACATCATGATCGAGGAACTCGACGGCGGCCTATGGGTAGCAGCAACCAAGGATGGCCAGCTCTACGGACTGGAAATCGATCCGGGGCGCGAGGCCGTGCGCTGGGGCTCCATCTACTGGGCGAAAGTCACGCGCATAGACCGTACATTGGACGCCGCGTTTGTCTCCCTTGACGGCGTTTATGAAGGCTTTCTCGCAAACAAGGACGTTCGTTTAAAAGGTGCGGACGGCGCCATGCACAAAGGCGGAGCGCAGCCCATCGGCAAGATTCTCAAACCCGGCCAGATGATCGCGGTGCAGGCGAAGAGCGGCTATCTGGAACGCCCTGACGACTTCGATGTTATGCGCGAAGAAAAATATGCGACCGTCAGCATGGACATTACATTGCAGGGCCGCTTCCTGATCTACGCCCCCTACCTTGACGGCAACCAGATTTCCTCCCGCGTCCGCGGCAAGAAGCTGCGCGAACAACTCACCGAAATGATGAACGGCTTTGCGCCGCTCAAAGGGCTGATTTTGCGCTCGTCCAGCGAGGACACCCAGCGCGATATTCTTTTGCGCGAAGCAAAAATCCTCCAGTCCGCATGGGAAGGTGTCGAACCAACCTTCACGGGTGACGCGCCGCGCATGATCATGACTGGCCCCGATGCGTTTATGCGGACGATCGGTGACCAGACGGACAACCCCATCGAGCGTATCGAGGCGATCACGATGGAACGGTTTTCACAGGCAGAACAATGGTGCTCCGTCTTCGGCCCTGACCTCGTACCAAAAATCCATGCGGTGGAGCTTGATGATCCGGACGCCGAACTCGCGCTCTTCGATTATCGCGGCCTGCTGGGCGATATCGAGGATTTGTTTCAGGACTACGCCCTCCTCTCCGGCGGCGGCAGCATCATTATTCAGGAAACCGCCGCCCTGACCGCGATCGACGTCAACCGCGGCGGCGACAACCGCCCTGCACTGGCCCTCAACACAGAGGCGGCCAAGGAAATTGCCCGCCAGATACGCCTGCGCAATATCGGCGGCATCCTCCTGATTGATTTCCTGAAAGGCGCGGGAAAGGAAGATCAGAAAACCTTCCTGAAAAGCCTGACCGATATTTTCGACACCGATCCCTGCACCGTGCAAATCCATGGTTTCACGGCGTTGGGACTGGTCGAAATCACCCGGAAACGCAGAACGCCGCCCCTTTCGGAACGTCTTGATAATGTTGAAAGTTTAAACGGTTTGTAGGGGCAGAAATTGGGGCTGGACACGCCCCCTTCTTTCTTCTATAAGGCTTCCTACCGAAGGTTAGCCCAGGTAGCTCAGTCGGTAGAGCAAGGGATTGAAAATCCCTGTGTCGGCGGTTCGATTCCGTCCCTGGGCACCACTTATTCAAATCCCCCGCAGGAACTATTAATAACAGCATTCATAGGCTGCTTCGTATCATGTGAACGGAGACGGTTATGGAACAGCAGGAATTAAAAAAACATTCCCAAAACCAAACGCGAGTCAGAGCATCAGAAACGCCCAATCCCTATAACGGCCATTTTTCTCGTCATGGGCATGTTCGCGCTTTGGTGTTTCTTCTTCGGCCTACCGCTGATTGAAAGCCACACGCAAGATTAGTCCACCAACCGGCCGATAGATTTCTGCCATCCGCGATAAAGTGCATCGCGCTTCTCTGCCTGCATGGACGGATCGTAACGGCGCGCGCGTGACCAGAGGGCGGAAATATCATCCAGCCCGTCATAAACCCCTGCCTGAAGACCTGCGAGATAGGCGGCACCAAGCGCCGTCGTTTCCGCCACGCGCGGAATTTCAACGAGCTTGCCGATCATATCGGCAAGGAACTGGCATACGAAATGGTTGGCGACAAGGCCACCATCGGCGCGGATAACGGCGGGATCGACGCCGCCGTCCGCGATGAACGCACCCATCAGATCACGCGTCTGATAGGCCTGCGCTTCTAACGCAGCACGCACGATATGGGCGGATGTCGTGCCGCGCGACAGGCCGGAAATCATGCCGCGCACATCCGGGTTCCAGTACGGCGCGCCAAGCCCGGTAAAGGCCGGTACGAAATAAACCCCGCCGGTATCAGAGACCGATGTTGCGATTCCTTCCGTCTCCGCCGCGTCTTTGAACAGATGCAAGCCGTCGCGCAGCCATTGCACCGCCGCCCCCGCGACAAAAATAGCCCCTTCGATTGCGTAGGTATTTACGCCGCCCAAGCGATAAGCCGTCGTTGTCAGCAGGCGGTTTTCGGACTTGCGGAATGTACCGCCGATATTCATCAGTGCGAAACAGCCTGTACCGTACGTGGATTTCACCATGCCTTCGGAAAAACAGGCCTGCCCTATGACGGCCGCCTGCTGGTCACCCGCCATTCCGCCTATTACATGGCTTTTGCCAAACAAAGACGGATCGGTCTTTCCGAACGATGAAACATTGTCATGCACATCCGGCAGGATAGAGGCAGGAATGTTGAACAAATCCAAAAGATCCGCGTCCCATTTATTCTCGCGGATATTATAGAGCATCGTGCGGGACGCGTTCGTCGCATCCGTCGCATGCACTTTTCCGCCCGTCAGGCGGTAGAGAAGGAAGCAATCCACAGTGCCGAACGCCAGATCGCCTGCCTCCGCCTTTTCACGTGCGCCTGGAACATTGTCCAGAATCCACACGATTTTCGTGGCGGAGAAGTAAGGATCGGGCAAAAGCCCTGTCTTCTCCGCAATCATATCGCCCGCGCCGCGCTTTTTCAGGTCGGCGCAATATTCCGCCGTGCGCCGGTCCTGCCATACAATGGCGTTATAGACGGGATTTCCGCTGCGCCTGTCCCAAAGGATAGTCGTCTCGCGCTGGTTTGTAATGCCGATACCGGCAAGGCTACGCACTTCTTCCGGATAATCCTTGAACAAGGACTGCATCGCCCAGAGCGTATCGTTCCAGATATCCTCGGGATTCTGCTCCACCCATCCGCTGTGCGGCGTGTAAAGACGCAGCTCCTTTTGCCGCATGCCGACGATGTTGCCGGCAGAAGAAAACAAAACGGCGCGCGAACTGGTCGTCCCCTGATCGACGGAGAGAATATAACTCATGACGCTTTCTTCCATTCATTCAGGTAATCCGGCATTGCGGATTCAAGCGCAAGAATCCCCTTCTTCTCCAGATGCAGGCCGAGCTTCGAACGGCGCCAGAGGATGTCCTCCGCGCTGCGCGCAAATTCATGCGCAACCAGATAACGTATTTCCGCCTCGTAAAGCCCGCCGCCAAAATCGCGCCCCATATCGCGCAAAGTGGTAACGCCGTCCAGCATAACATCCATCAACGTCCCGTAACTGCGGACGTATCGATGCACGAGGCTGCCCGGAAGAAACGGATATTTTTTCGCCTGAATCGTTTCAAAAGCCGCAATATCTCCATCGGGAATATTACCGCCTGGAAGCGCGGCACGTCCCGTCCAGCCGGACTTTTTGCCGCTGCCCAAAATCCTGTCCACAGCATGACGCGCCAGCATCCGGTATGTCGTCAGCTTGCCGCCAAAAACCGAAAGGATCGGCGCGCCGCTCGCATTGTCGAGGATCAGGCGGTAATCCCGCGTAATCTTTCGTGCCTCGCCCTCGCCGTCATCGAACAACGCGCGCACGCCGCTATAGGTCCATGGCGCATCGTCCGGACTGATCTGAACATTGAAAAACCTGTTCACGGCCGCGCAGAGATAAGCCTTCTCCTCTTCGCTGATAACAGGGACCATCGCATCGCCCTCGAAAGGAACGTCCGTTGTTCCGATCAACGTGTACTCGCCCTCATACGGTATCGCGAACACGATGCGCCTGTCCGGTTGTTGCAGGAGATAGGCATGGCTGCCCTCATACAATCGCGGGACGATCAGATGACTGCCTTTTACAAGGCGCACGTTCGGCGTTTCATCGGTGCTGAGGTTCGACGCATCGAGGATGGCGCGCACCCAGGGACCCGCCGCATTAACGATACGCTTTGCCGAAATCTGGAATTCATCGCCGGATACCAGATCCTTCAGCGACACATACCACACGCCCACACCGGAGGCCGTAATCTGCATACAGGCGGTGCGGGTCAGAATTTCCGCGCCGAGATTGCGCGCATCCATCGCATTAAGAACGACGAGCCGGGAATCATCCGCCCAGCAATCGGCGTATTTGAACCCGTGTTTGAAATCATCGGAGAGCGGCTGTCCCAGAAGCGAATCGTCAAGACTGACTTCAGCCGAACGCGGGAGTTTTCTGCGCCCGCCCATGTGATCATAAAGCCATAACCCGATATTGATCATCCATCGCGGACGAAGACCCGCGACGTGCGGCATGACGAATTCCAGCG
>QFNK01000093.1 GCA_003240795.1 Micavibrio aeruginosavorus
CGTTTCATCGGCTCATACGACATGGAGAACGCCGTGATGAAAGAAAGCAGTTCGCCGGCCGTGCTTGCGCCTTGCGACACCTTGTAGCCGCCGTAAACGATGATGGCGAATACCACCGATCCGACCAGCGTTTCGTTGACGGGCGTGGACAGGTTGTTGACACGCACGGACTTAATCGTCATGTCGCGCACCTTGCCGATCGCCCCTTCCGTGCGGTCTTTTTCGTACTGCTCCATTCCATATGCCTTGACCAGACGCACACCCTGAAAAATCTGCGAAAGCATGTCGGACAAGCGCGCCATGTCTTCCTGAATTTTTCCGGACATCTTGCGAAGGCGGCGGCCGACCCATGCGACGAATATCGCCGTCAGCGGGAACACCAAAAACGCTACGCAGGACAGGAACCAGTCCTGATAGAACATGACCCCGACGAGGAAGATGAGGGTCAGAAGGTTTTTACCAAGGCCCGTGATGCCATCCGTCACGGATGCGCGCATCACGTTCACGTCGTTGATAACGCGGGAGATCAGCTGGCCGCTCGGATTGTTGTGAAAGAACTGCAGGTCGAGATCCAGGAACCGCGAAAGAAGATCATGCTGAATCTTTCCGACGATCATCTGTCCCACGCGGTTCATGATGATCGTGTGCTGGTATGTCGCGATACCGCGGAAGATGAAAAGGGCAAAGACGGCGGCGCCGAGATACCATACACGGTCAAGTTTGCCAGCCGTCATGACGTCATCTATGACGGGTTCGATAATCGCCGCGAAACCGGCCGTCAGCGCGGCCGATAAAACCATGAAGAACGTCGCCAGCATGACGCTGCCCTTGTGGGGCAGGATGTAATTGCGGGCGATACGTTTCGCGAGGGCGATTGCGCTCGTTCTTGTTTTCTTTACAGAGGCTTGGGCGGTAACATCATTCATATTGCCAGTGATAAACGCATAAAGGCGTACAGGCAAGACGAAGCGCCGCATTCGCCGCGATAATCAACCGGATTGTGGCTGTTTTTGCTGGCTTAGGAAGGCTGTTTACGCTTTTTATGCTTACGGTCGGGAAGCGCTTTGCCCCAGCGGAATTCCGGTGCCAGATAGATCGGCATCACGTTGTTATAGACCGCCATCAGGTTTTTCAGGGCGTTGTTCATTTCCTTGGGCGTCTTGCAATGCGCGAAGTTCGCGGCATGAAGGCCGGAGCGGAACAGGCATGTATCGATTCCCGCCGCGTGCGCGCCGACGACGTCATGTGCCATCGTGTCGCCCAGCATAACGGTCTGCGCGGGGTAGATATCGCGTTTTTGAAGATATTGGATGCAGTAATTAAAGATCAGCTTGTGCGGCTTTCCGATGAAATGGACGATCCCGCCCGCATCCTCGTATCTGCGTGCCAGCAGCATCGGCCCCGTGAGAAGCCCCGTCCCCATCATGGAAAGGCTGTCCGGATTTTGGCAGTAGGCCTTCAGGCGGCGCTGAATCGCCTTGCGGATGATCGGATCGTAATGCTCCAGCATCTTGCGCGGATAATCCATACCGAGGATCAGGACGAAATCGGCATCCGCGATATCCTCGACGAATTCTATGCCGGAATCCCTGTAGACGTCTTCCTGACCGCGGCGGCCGAAAACATAGCAACGCTTGCCGGGCTTTTCGAAAGGCGCGTCCTTGTGGCCGCTGAACCCCTCCCAGAGGACTTCGGCGGGCGTTACGATCATGTTGTAGAGGCTTGGCCCCAACCCCATTTTCTTGAGCTTTGCCTTGTTATCTTCGGCGCGTTCTGAGGAGTTGGAGAGGATAAGAACGGTTTTCTTACGTTCTTTCAGCTCCTTCATACAATCGACTACACCCGGGAACAGGTCTTCACCGTCATGGAGCACGCCCCATTGATCGATGATGAATCCCATATAGCCGTCGGAGATGTCGGAGATCCCCTCGCAGAACTTTGTTTTTGCCATTGTCTCTATTCAGGCCGGAGGGCCGCAAGTACGTACGGGGCGTATTATGGACGGAAAAGCACGGCAAAATCAACTCGTTATATAAAACATTCCGGAAAAAAGCCCCTCTTCCGGATATGGAAGAAGGGCTGTTCCCTTAAAGGTTTGGCCGTGTGCGTTTAAGCGACCTTGCGCCCGGTGTCGCGCATGCGGCGCGGCTCGCGGCCCGTCGCGGTGCAGAGCATCTGATACAGCTTGCCGACGTCGGACGAGAAGAATGTGGAGCCGAGCAGATCGCCGTGGTCGTTGGAGACCGCCTGATCGTACATTTCCTCGAACTGGCGGGCGAAGCGGCCCACGTAGTTGCGGAATTCGGAATCGGCAGCGTATTTCTCGCGGATTTTGTCGACCGGCAGGCGGCCTTCCATTTCCACGAGGCGGCGCGTAAAGGCGGAAACGTCCCCGGCCTGATACGCTTTCCATGTTTTTTCCTGAATGCCGCCGTCGGCGATACGCGTGATATCGACAGAGAGGGAGTGCAGGGATTCCACCACAAACTTCGCGGCGGATAAGAACGCTTCGCGCTTCGCTTTCCATTCGGAATCGCGGATCGCGTCCACCTGTTTCATCGCATCCTGCGCCGCCTTGAACAGTGCCGTCGATTGACGTGCGAAGGTTGCGGATGCTTCCTCGGACGCCTTGAGAGCCTTCGTGGAAACAACCACCAGGCGCTCCGCCTCCTCGGACAGGCGTTCGCGTGAGTCGCCGATATTCGCGGCGACATCTTTTGCGTTCGTGCCGATCTCGTCCAGTTTGCCGGACAGGATGGAAACAGCGCGGCTGACGGTGTCTGCCGTGCGGTTTCCGGCATCGGCGACGGAGTCGGCCTGCTGGGCCAGTTCCTTGCCGTATTCGCGGGATGTGTTGAGCGATACGCGCATCTGTTCGGACACTTCTGTGGCGCGCAGTGCGAAGCTGTCGCCCGCCTTTTTGAGTTCCAGAAGTGTTTCCTGCGAGGAACGGAGAAGCGTTTCGGCTTCCTTCTGAACCTGCGCCACAAGCGTTTGGGTCTGCGTGACTGTTTCCGCGCTGCTTTCTCTCAGCTTGCGCGTTTCTTCGGATGCGCGCTCTCCGGCGGTGCCGAAGCTAGACGACGCCTCTTCCGCCGCGCCTTCTGCCTGCGCCGCCTGACGAACGAATTCCTCACCGGCGTCCTTCATTTGTGCAACGGCTTGCGCCACGGAGATGGAGAAATCCTGGAACTGCTCATCGATCGATTTCTGCACCGTTTCGATTTTCAGGAGTGCGTGGTCGGTCGCGAGGTGGATATCGGACGCCTGGTTGTTCAGCGTCGCTTCGATATCACGCATCTTCTCGCTCGCGGAGGCTGCGGCCGATTCGATATCGTCAACGCGGTTTTGCAGATGGTCGCTCGACGTTTTCAGAAGAGTCGTCGCGCGATCCGCACCGTCCTTGAGTTTTTCCAGACGGTCGTCGAAGATGTCGCCAATCTCGTTCAGGCGCGCGAGGTTGCTGCCCGTTGTCTCGTCGAAATTCTCGCGGAGTTTTTCAAGCTTGTCGTGCGTCACTTCCGCCTGTTCGATAGAGCGTAGATATACGGGCTCGATCTTCGCGGCTGTGTTTTGAAGCGATGCGGAAACACGTTCGATAGACTCGGTCGTGGTTCTGCTTTCGTCGCCTATGCGTTCAACCTGACGCGACAGCTTGTCTTCCAGTGTCGACAGCTCGGCCACGGCGGATTGCGTCTCGCGGGTGATCTCGCTGCAGCTCTGGCTGATGACGCCGTTGAGGCTTGCGATATCTTCCTGCGCGGAATGCGACAGGCCCGCCAGTCTTCCGGCCTGATCCTCGAGGGCGGCGCGAACGGATTCGATCTGCGTAAGGCTTTCTGAAACCTTTTTGGACAGATCGTCCTTCTGGCTGCCCATATGTTCGGAGATGGAGCGCGAGTGTCCGGCAATCTGTCCGGCGAGGATGGAGATGTCCTGTGCCTGGCTGCGGAGGATTTCGCGGATTTTTTCGGCGTTGTCCGTTGCCTTGTCGGATGCGTCGGTCAGGTCCTTCACGCGGCGTGACAGGGTTGATGCGATCGCTTCGTGCTTGATGTCCGCGTCGGCTACGGCGCGCGTCACGGCATGCAGCGGGTGCGATAGCGCCTCCCGGACATTCTCGATGCGCTCTGTCAATGTCGCCTGCGCCACGTTGATCTTCTCGACCTGCTCCTCGACAGCGGAGGACAGGACACGCACCTGCTCCTCTGCCATTGAGCTGGCCGAGGCTATCTTCTCGCGGCTGCTTTCCAGCATGTCGACGATGTTCTGGACATGCTCGACATTGCCCTCGCCCGCCTTGTTGAGCGCCTCGATATTCTCCTTGGTTTTGGAGATAAGGTTCTCGGCCTGTTTCTGCGCATCGCCCGTTGCGCGGGACAGCGCGTCGACAGCGCGGCGTACGGCGTCGCTGATGCTTTCAGCGCCGGAGAGCGCAATGCTCATGCCTTCGGACAGCTTGTTCGCCGTCTGCGTGCCGATATTGTCGATGGCCGTAACTTTTTCGTCCATCCCGCCGAGAACATCTTTCAGCGCGTTCGCGCGGCTTTCCAGACGCTCTTCCAGAATGTGTGTTTTGTCTGCGATGTGATCGACAGCGCCGCGGATAACATCCACACCGCCGGACAGGCGCGTGGCGATTGTTTCCGCTTCACTCGACAGATCCTTCGCACTCTGATCCAGAGCGCCGCGGCCTTCCTCGATGCGGACGCCCGCACGTTCCATGCTTTCGATTGTGCGCGTCGTCATGGTTTCAAGGTCGCGCATCTGGCCTTGCAAGGCTTCGCCGAGGCGCGTGGTCTCGTCTGCAACTTTTTCCGTTGCGCCCGTCAGGTCGTTTTTGTGCGTTTCGAAATCGCCGCTGAGTTTTTCAAGGCGCGTTGCGATGTCTTCTACCGTGCGGCGCAGGCCGTCGTAGCTTTCTTCCAGCGTTTTGGAGATGCCGGACGTGCGGTCTTTTGCGCTGTCCGCCGCTTCGAGCAGCTTGACCGCGCCTTTGCCGATGGCCGCTTCCATTTCGCCGGAACGCTCCAGCACGGTTTTTGTCGCCTTGTCCCAGGCGGCGATACCGTCCTGTGTCTTGCTGTCGATTGCGGCCGTGCGGGTTTCGATCTCGCCCGTCAGCGCGAGCAGCTTCGCCGTGCGCTCATTCAGGTTTTCGGCAAGGCGGTCGATGTGGAATTCCGTTTTCTTCGCAATGCCGGACATGCCGAGGATTTCAGAGCGCAGTCCCATGCGGGCGCGGTGAATGGATTTCAGCACTGCTTTCGATGCGGTCGAAAGTTCCGCCGCCTGACGGACAAGCTCTTCGATGTCTTTATGTATGACCTGGCTGCGCTCTTCCGACGGGAAGATCATGGACTGCAATTCCGCACGCAGGGATTCCGAATACATCTGGATATCGGAGCCGCGCTGAACGAACGCGAGGATCATCCACATGATGGCGACAGGCGCGAGAATGCCGGCGACGAAACCACCGAGCAAATGCGGCTGCTGCGCGGTCAGCGCGCTCCACCCCACATCCGTCGTAATATAAGACGCGCACAGGCCGAACCATACCGATGTTGCGAGCAGTCCGCCGAGATGCAGAAGTTTTTGGGAAAGATTGCGGCGGTAAGGTTTGTTGTTCGATGGTGTGAGCATCAGGACGGGCTCGCTTTCAACCTCAAAGAAATTTTCCGCGTCCGAAGCGGCGCGCGTCGCGCGAATTTCGTTCGCGTTCTTCTCAGCCTGCGCCGACGCGGAGATACGCAGTCTTTTCAGGGAGGAGCCGGAAAGGATGGAAATGTCCTTATCGGGTTTCACGTCATTCGCGGAGATCTGCTCGCGCACTTTCTCGAGCTTCTCGCGCGCCTCATCAACTGTTTTAACGGATGATTTCAGGCTGGCGGATTTCTGCGCGGACGTTGTGTCGGACATACCGGTGGTTCCCTTCGGCAGGCGTTGAGAAAAATGTCGTGTTGTGAATGCCTTATAAAGCCACGCTCAGATTCCGGTCGCAAGGTTAACGAAGGAACCATGCAAAGTTTTCCACAGCGGAATGTCCGCTGTGTCATAGTCGGTTCATATAAGGTTCAGATTAGCGGCAGAGCGGTGCAGAGATCTGGCCGGGCTGATAGCTTGCCGCCCAGGCTTTGATTTCCGGCGTGCTCATTTTGTCTACCTTTGGAAGACGCGGCGCATAGTTGGCGCAGAAAATATCCGGGCGCATGCGGGCGGCATCGGTAGAAACCTTGTTGGCGAACGCGGTGCGCAGGTCGTGGAACGAACGCTCTGGGTTCGGGTTGCCGGACAGTGCGAAATAGTTGATGAGCGTCTCTTCGTATCCGCCGATCAGGGATGCGTTGCGCGCTGTAATTTGCTGATACTGCTGGTAAAAGTTCTTCCAGCCGCGCGGTGTCATGTGCTGGCAGTTCAGGGCGATGACCATCAGTTCGCTGTGAATGCGGATCCCCTGCTCCGCCTCCGCCTCAGCGGGTGAATAGCATTTGCGGCCTTTCAAACCAGGAACGCCGACGTCGACATTCAGTTGCGCCTTTGCAGGCACGGCGAGGAAAGCAGACATCAGAAGGCAGGCGATCAGTTTTTTCATGGTTCAAACCCTTTGGAATACAGGCGTTAATAGCGGATCGCCGTTGAAATGAGCAAGCAAATTATTTACCACCAGCCGCCCCATCACGCCGCGCGTTTCCACGGTGGCGGAGCCAACATGCGGCAGAAGGACGACATTGTCCATCTTAACCAATTCCTGCGGCACATGCGGTTCGTTTTCATAGACGTCAAGGCCGGCCCCCGCGATCTTCTTTTCCTGAAGCGCGGTCACAAGGTCTTCCTCCTTCACGACGCTGCCGCGGGAGATATTGATCAGAAACCCCTTCGGGCCTAGGGCATCCAGGATATCGGCATGTACTATATGACGCGTGGATGCACCGCCCGGACAGGCCAGAATTAAATAGTCCGATATTTCAGCCAGTTTCTGAATGTCGGATATATAAGTATATGCAAGATCGTCTTTTTTGTTCGGTCCGTGATA
>QFNK01000094.1 GCA_003240795.1 Micavibrio aeruginosavorus
GCGGCCGTCGCTGAACACGCCCGCGAAGTTTTTCAGCGCCACCGCATATCCTGCGGAACCCGTAAATCCCGTCAGAAATCTCAGGCGGTCGGATGAGGCCGGAACATATTCGCCCTGATACTCGTCGGCGCGCGGAACGATGAAACCGTCCACGCCCATCTTTTCCAACTCGCCGCGCAGGGCATCCAGTCTATGTTTATAAACAGCGTTCTCCATGCCCGTGATGGTATGATAGAGTTTGCATCTTGGAAAGGGTTTGACCGTGCCTTATCTCATACTCGCCGCCGGAGTGGTTTTTCTCTGCATCGCGCTGTACCGTTTTTTCCTGAAAGCCGACCCGAAGCAGGTGCGTTCGGCGTTCCTCGCCGTGGCTGCAACCGCCGTCGGCATCGGGGCGCTTTTTCTGGCCGTGACGGGACGCCTTCCCGCCGCGATCGGCCTGATGGTCGCGCTCTGGCCGCTGGGCGCGGCGTGGCTGAAACACAGGGGACGCGCCAAGCCCGCGCCGTCCGGCGGCGAGCTGACCCCGCGGGAGGCCTACGATATACTGGGGCTGCGGGAAGGCGCGGATGAGGGCCAGATCAGGGAGGCGCATTTGCGGCTTTCGAAGAAGGTTCACCCCGACCAGTCCGGCTCCGACTGGCTGGCCAAACGGATCAACGCTGCCCGGGATCTTCTTCTGGAGCGTTTCGGGAACCGCTAGAAACCCCCTTGCCTTTTATCCTCTGCAATGCAAAACACATAAATCATGACAAACAAGCACGCTTTCAAGCCTGTCCGTAAAGCCGTTTTTCCGGTCGCCGGTCTCGGCACCCGTTTCCTTCCGGCCACCAAAGTCATGCCGAAGGAAATGCTGCCGCTGGGCGACCGCCCTCTTATCCAGCATGCGGTGGAAGAAGCGCGCGATGCCGGCATCGAGGAATTCATCTTCATCACCGGCCGCAAGAAAGAGATGCTGGAAGAGCATTTCGATTACCAGCCGGAGCTGATGGAAACGCTCGAGTCCCGTGGCAAGAAATCGCTCCTCGACCTTGTTCTAAAAAGCGAAATGCCCGCCAACTCCCTCTTCACGACGCGTCAGGCGAAACCGCTCGGCCTCGGCCATGCCATCTGGTGCGCGAAGAAGCTGGTCGGCGACGAACCGTTCGCCATCCTGCTGCCCGATGATGTCGTGCTCGCCGAAAAGGGCTGCATGGCGCAGATGATCGAAACCTATAATGAGGTCGGCGGAAATCTTGTCGGCGTGATGGACGTGCCGCGCGAGGAAACGTCGAAATACGGCATCCTCGATATTAACCACGATGATGGAAAACTTGTTTCCATCAAAGGATTGGTCGAAAAACCTGAACCGCAATCCGCGCCCAGCACGCTCTCCATCATCGGCCGCTATATCTTGCAGCCGGAAGTGTTTGATTATCTGTCATCTTTCGAGCGCGGCGCGGGCAACGAAATCCAGCTTACCGACTCCATGGCGAAACTGATCGGCCAGCAGCCGTTCCACGGCCTGCGCTATGACGGAACGCGTTTCGACTGCGGCTCCCGCCTCGGCTTTATCGAGGCGAATGTGGCCTACGGCCTCGCGGACAAGGAAATCTCAGGCCAGGTTCGAAAAATTCTGGACAAATTCAGATAGTCGCCCAGAATGGGGAGGTCTTTTTCAAACCCCTTCCATTCGACAGATCATGAACGCACCACAGCCACAGACCTCCGCACCCGTTTCCGCCAGCGAAATCGAAAACAAGACAGCTTCGGTGATCGAACTTCTGGCTTCGCGCATCTGCCACGACCTCGTCTCCCCAGTCGGCGCAATCAACAACGGCGTGGAATTCATGGAAGATGTCGGTGACGACGCCGAACAGCGCAAGGAAGCGCTCGACCTGATCTCTCACAGCGCCTCACAGGCTTCGGCCAAGCTGATGGCGTTCCGCATCGCTTATGGCGCGGGCGGCAAGGACCCGAACATCAAGCCCGAAGACGTTCAAAAGGCGATTTCCCAGCTGATCGGCCCCGAGGGCAAGATCAGCCAGGCCTGGGACCCGTACGGCAATCTCGGCCCGAAACCGCTTCCCTTCGGCTTCTGCAAGATGCTGATGTGCACGATGATGCTCGGCATGGAATGCCTTGTTAAAGGCGGCTACATCTCCGTCCGCCCGGGCGAGGAAGCAAACCAGACCGTCATCATCGCCGAAGGCAAGGATGTCCTCGTGCGCGAGAACGTCGCCGAAGCCCTCAATCAGGAGCTGGCACCGGACCAGCTTGATCCCCGCCTCGCCCACCCGTACGCCATCGGTGTGATCGCCGAAAACTACGGCTTTAAAATCCGTCTTGGCGACAAGCGCGAAGATCGGGTCACGTTCGTCATACAGTCTCCGGCACCGGAACAGCCTTCTGAAACCGCCTGATAATAAGATTCCCGTCTTAATTTTACATGCAATCGCCAGTTGGTACTTTTCTTTCTATCCGACTGGAGTAGAATGAAATTCGTAACAGCTCGTTAATTCTCTTCTGTCATCTTTATAAGTACCAAGGCGTTTTCTAATTTTTTAAAGCTTTTATGCGCGCAAAGCGCACACGGTGCACCATGGACGATCTAATCGCCGAATTTCTTACAGAAACGAACGAAAGCCTTGCCGCCCTTGACCTGGACATGGTCCGGCTGGAACAAAACCCCAATGACAAAGAACTGATCTCCGGCATTTTCCGCCTGATGCACACGATCAAGGGCACCTGCGGCTTCCTCGGCCTTCCGCGCCTTGAAACCGTTGCCCACCGCGCCGAAAACGTCATGGGACGCTTCCGCGACGGCGACCTTCTGGTAACGCCCGCTTACGTCACACTGATTTTTGAATCTTTCGACCGCATCAAAACTATTGTTTCGGGCCTCGAAGAAACGGGCAGCGAACCGCAGGGCGACGACAGTGCGCTGATCGAAAAGCTTGACGCCGTGTTCGAGGGCCGTGACGGCAATCCCGACAACGGCACCAGCGGCGTGGATGTTATCCCAGACTCCGTCGCAAACGCGGTCGATCCGCTTCAGGCGCTTTTCGATGCAACGCCCGTTCTTTCACCCGATCAGTTCGACTCCATCGTCGGCGTTCCGGATGAGCCGGAGCCGCCAAAGGCAATTCCAGCCGCGCCCAAAGTTGCCGAGACCGCAAAAGCGTCCGGCGGCGAAGACGGTGCCACGAAAGAATCCGCCCTCGCCGCGCAAAGCCTGCGCGTCAATGTGGATGTGCTTGAAAACCTGATGACACTCGTGTCCGAGCTTGTCCTCACCCGCAACCAGCTGCTGCAAATCCTGCGCGGGCAGAAGGACACGGAGTTTTCCGGCCCTCTGCAACGCCTGTCCCATGTCGTGTCCGATCTTCAGGAAGGCGTGATGAAGACCCGCATGCAGCCGATCGGCAACGCTTGGTCGAAACTGCCGCGCATCATTCGCGATCTTTCGCTCGAACTGGGCAAGAAGATCGACCTCGAAATGATCGGCGCGGACACCGAACTCGACCGCCAGATCCTTGACATGATCAAGGACCCGCTGACCCATATGGTTCGCAACTCCGCCGACCACGGTATTGAAATTCCTGCCGACCGCGCGCAGGCAGGAAAGCCGGAGACCGGCCGCATTGTCCTCAACGCCTATCACGAGGGCGGCCACATCATCATTGAAATAACCGATGACGGAAAAGGCCTGCCGCTGGCCAAGATCAAGGAAAAGATCATCAAGAACGGCCTTGCCACCGGTGAAGAGCTGGCCGGCATGACCGATCAGCAGATTCAGCAATATATCTTCCGCGCCGGTTTCTCGACGGCGGAAAAAGTCACCTCCGTTTCCGGCCGCGGCGTCGGCATGGACGTTGTGCGCACGAACATTGAAAAAATCGGCGGCTCCATCGTCCTGAAATCTACGGAAGGAAAAGGGTCGACCTTCCTTATCAAAATTCCGCTGACGCTGGCGATTGTTTCAGCGCTGATTGTCGAGGCCGGCGGCGAGCGTTTCGCCATCCCTCAACTCTCGGTGCGCGAACTCGTTTTGTCTTCCGCGAAATCCGGCAGCCAGATCGAAATGGTCAAGGGCACGCCGTTCTTCCGTCTGCGCGACCATCTGCTTCCCCTCGTCTCGCTGAAAGACCTTCTCAATATCAAGCCTGCGACGGGTGAAGACAATCTGACGGCAGACCTTTCTTCCGACAGAAACAAATATATCGTCGTCACGCAGATCGGCGCCTACCAGTTCGGCATTATCGTCGACCGCGTGTTCGACACGGAAGAGATCGTCGTCAAACCTGTGTCACGCACACTTAAGGAAGTAGAGATTTTTGCCGGGAATACCATTCTCGGCGACGGCAGCGTCATCATGATCCTCGATCCGAACGGCATTGCAAAGGCCATGGGCGAGAGCGATGTCGCCGACGCAGCAGCCCGTGGTAAGAGCGAGGAAAAGGCTGAAGGCGGCCAAAACAAGACTTCGCTGCTGCTATTCCGCACACAAGGAAACGCGCCAAAGGCCGTCCCTCTCTCGCTTGTCGCGCGCCTCGAGGAAATCGACGCAAAAGACATCGAGACTTCCAGCGGCCAGAGCATGGTGCAATATCGCGGCCAGCTTATGCCTCTGGTAGCTTTTGATTCCTCTGTTGATTTACAATCCGCCGGCCTGAAACCGGTTCTCGTCTTCTCCGATGAAACCAGCACGATGGGGCTTGTCGTCGGTGAAATCGTAGACATCACGGAAGAAGTCATGCAGGTTCAGGTCTCTGCTGCAACGCCGGGACTTGTCGGAAGCGCGATCATCAGCGGCCGCGCCACCGACGTTATCGATATCGGTCACTATCTGCATTCCACCAATAAAGACTGGTTCAAGCGTCACGGCAGCGAGGCATTCGGTGAAGCGAAGCTGAGTGGGCGCAAAGTTCTTCTGGTCGACGACAGCCCTTTCTTCCGAAATATGCTGACTCCCCTTCTCCGCATGGCCGGATATGAAGTGACTACGCTGGAAAGCCCG
This sequence comes from Micavibrio aeruginosavorus, assembly GCA_003240795.1. Classification (GTDB taxonomy): domain Bacteria; phylum Pseudomonadota; class Alphaproteobacteria; order Micavibrionales; family Micavibrionaceae; genus Micavibrio_A; species Micavibrio_A aeruginosavorus_B. The sequence continues at coordinate 5,000 of QFNK01000094.1, forward strand.
CTTGATGCGCTTGCCCTGCGTGAAGACGGCCAGAAATTCGACTTAATCGTCAGCGATATCGAAATGCCAAAGATGAACGGCTTTGAGTTCGCCGCAAAAGTTCGCGAAGCCAGCAGCGAGTGGATTGATACGCCGATGATCGCCCTGACGTCCCACGCGACGGAACAGGACGTCAATCATGGTCTGGATGTCGGTTTCTCCCGCTACATTGCGAAATTCGACCGTGACACGCTTTTGAAGACGATCTCAGAGACATTGATATCGGGCCATCAGGGCGTAAGAACGGATAAAATCTCCAACGGGGCAGCTGCACGATGAGCGCTTTATCTTCGACACAAGAAATTACAATGAACAACGACACAGTTCGTGATTACCTCACCATCATGATCGGCGACCAGATGTTCGGCATTCCGATCCTGCAGGTGCAGGACGTTCTGGGCGAACAGAAAATCACCAAAGTCCCCCTCGCGCCAAAGGCGGTTGCAGGATCACTCAACCTGCGTGGACGCATTGTCACTGCGGTTGATGTTCGCACATGCCTCGGCATGCCGCCGAAAGAGCGTGACGGATCGCTGGAGATGAGCGTTGTCGTAGAGGATCAGGGCGAGCTCTACAGCCTGATGATAGACAAAGTAGGCGATGTTTTAAGCCTCCCTGAAAAAGATTATGAGAAGAATCCGGCGACGCTGGATCCGCAATGGCGCAGTATCTGTCAGGGGATATACCGCCTGAAGGGAAAACTTCTCGTGGTTCTGGACGTACCGAGGCTGCTTGGCGGCCTTGACCGGTAACCCAAATTTGTTGATGGAGTACAAAGATGTCTGTTTGCCTTGTTGTTGACGATAGCCGTGTGGTGAGAAAAGTCGCCCGCCGGATTATCGAGGATTTCGGTTTTTCCTGCGAGGAGGCCGAAGACGGGCAAAAAGCATACGAATTCTGCGCGGCAAAAATGCCGGATATGATCCTTCTCGACTGGAATATGCCGGTGATGAGCGGGATTGAATTCCTTGAAAAACTTCGCGCCTCCGAAGGGGGCACCGCCCCCAAAGTTATTTTCTGCACGACGGAGAACGATATGGCGCACATCACACGCGCCATGGGTGCAGGTGCAGACGAATACATTATGAAGCCCTTCGATGCGGAAATCATCGGCTATAAACTTTCACAGCTCGGCCTGATCGACGCCATCGAATAAACTTCTGACAATAAGGGCGCATACATGTCGCTTCCGACTACGGCATCATCAACCGATACAACCGCATCTACGGACAGTACGATCCATGTGATGCTGGTGGACGATTCCGTTGTCGTACGTGGTTTTATCGGACGCATCCTGGAATCAGAACCAGGTATCAAGGTCGTAGCGTCCGTTGCGAATGGCGAACAGGGTGTCAGCTCCGCCGGACGGCATCAGCCCGACATCGTTATCCTCGACGTCGAAATGCCGGTAATGGACGGCATTACTGCGCTTCCCAAAATCCTCGCTGCCGCACCCGGAACACGCGTTGTCATGTGCTCGACGCTGACCCTGCGCAATGCCGAAATCACGCTGAAGGCCTTTTCTCTCGGCGCGACAGAGTGTATAGCCAAGCCCAGCAACAGCGCGGAGATACGCTCCGCCGACAGTTTCAAGGACGATCTTATCCGCATGGTCAAATCGCTGGGCAAAAAGAAAACAGGCATCCCTTCCCGCGCGCCGTCTATCGCTCTGCCGCCTGGCGCAAACAGTTTTGCAGGCGGCGCCACTGGTGCGCTCAAACAAAAAACGGGCTATGTATTGCGGGAGCATTTAAAGGGTGAGATGTTCCGCCCCAGCGTCCTCGCCATCGGCAGCTCAACGGGCGGTCCGCAGGCCTTGTTCAAGGTCATTTCCAATTTTAAAAATTTCGATGTGCCGATCATCCTGACCCAGCATATGCCGGCGACATTCACGAAAATTCTTGCCCAGCACATCACGCAGAATACCGGCGTACCCGCGTTTGAAGGCGAGG
>QFNK01000095.1 GCA_003240795.1 Micavibrio aeruginosavorus
ACACGCAGGCAAACGGAACGGACACAGCCGGTCTGGATGTCAGCATGGTGGATACGGCGCTTGCCTGGGCGCAGGATCAATCGGCAAGCCTGCCGCCGCTGCCGACAGCAGAAACATCTGCGCTGCCTTCCACGGATGCGCCTGTATCTCAGCCGATAGAGCAGATTGCCGCGGATGTGGCTTCCGTCCCGATGCCGGAAGATCAGGAGACAGCGCACGCCTAGGCATGATAATATTCCCGTGCGCCGGAATTCTTCGGCGTTCAACACGATCAGTCTTGAATGAATATGGATTTAAAAACGAGAACCGATGAAGATCTGCGTGTACAGCTTCGTCAGATGATAAAGCCGCCGATCGGCGTGTATCAGAATGTCATCATAGCGACGATTTTCATCAATATTTTTACCTTCATCCTCCCGCTGGTCAGCATGTCTGTTTATCAGACCGTGCTTCCGGCATCCGCCAGCGCGACTTTGATTGCGCTCACGATTGGCGTCACGATCATTATTCTGTTCGACTGGCTGTTCAATCATTATAGATCGCAGCGCATTCTGGCCGCGCAAACGGATATCGATATTCATATCGCCAAGCAGATATATGAGCGTGTCGCCTTTATGAAACTCGACGGCCGCGTGATGAACGGCAGCGCGCTTTTGACCACCGTGCGCGATTTCGATCAGGTAAGGTCGTCCCTTGCCTCAGGTATGATCGGCATTCTGGTCGATCTTCCGTTTCTTGCTTTGTTCGTCATCTTCCTCGTCGTCGTCAGCCCACTGATCGGCGTTGTCTCGCTTGCCGGATGCGCGGTTATTCTGGCCAGCGGCTATTTTAATAGCAAGGAGAGTGAGCGGCTTCACGGCGTTCTTGGTAAAATTGCAGGCGAGCGCCACTCGATTTTGCTCTCCACCGTGCGTGACTTCGTTCAGATCCGCAGCAGCGGATGGATCGACCATATGGTCGAAAAGCATGCTCCTGTGGCGGAAAATATCGCTCTGGCCAACGCGCATATGAACAGAAGCGGCCAGAATGCGGCCGGAATTACGAAGACTTTGGTGCAGGCGGTGCAAACACTTACAACACTCACCGGCGCATGGGCGGTTATCAATGGGCAGATCGGCATGGCGGCCTTGATCGGCCTGTCCATGCTTGCAGCGCGCACGGCAGGTATAGCGGGGCAGATTGCCGCCGTCTTCCCGCGATGGGTCATGGCGCAAAAATCCTTGAAAGCCGTGGAAGAGGCGCTCAACCTCCCGCAGGAAAAAATGCCGGGGCAGACTTATATCACGGACATTCCCAAAACCTCCGATCTCTCTTTTGAGGGGGTGCAATTCACCTACCCTGAAATGCCCGTTCCCGCCATTGCGGAAATCAGCATGACCATTCCGCAGGGCAAAACCGTTCTCGTAATGGGGGCGTCGGGGTCCGGCAAAACAACGCTTTTAAAACTTGCCATGGGATTGTTGCCACCGACGCAAGGATATGTGCGCTACGGGCAGGTCGATCTTTCCTACATTGATCCCGAAAGCTACCGCAGGATTTATTCCAGCGTCCTGGCGGAGCCTGTATTGTATGGTGAAACGCTCGCCGAATGGTTCTCCGCGGGAATGGGCGAACATGCGCTCGATCAGGCGAAAACCATACTCGTCGATCTCGGTTTCGGCGCTGTTATCAAGCAGCACCCTGCGGGCATTCACAGGCCGCTCGACAATGGAGGGCAGGGGTTCTCCATTGGCCAGAAAAAAGCCGTGGCGCTGACACGCGCGTTGATACAGAAACGCGGTCTTCTTGTGTTGGATGAACCGACGGAGGGCATGGACAAGGAAACGCGCCTGCGGATCATTCAGGCCATCCGAGAACAGACGAAAGAGCGCACCGTTCTCATTGCAAGTCATGATGAATTGGCTCTGCAACTCGCGGACTACATAGCGATTATGGGGAGCGGACGTCTTCTTGCTTTCGATACAGCTCAAAAGGTTATGGCGGCGATATCCGCCGGTGCGCAGTCTAAATAAATTTATTTTCATAATTTTAATAATTGTTCTGCAAAACATTTCAGGAATTGTATTGCAATTCAAAGCTCATATCGCTATATAACACGAACCTTGAATTTCCCTGTCGCGGGATGGAGCAGCCCGGTAGCTCGTCAGGCTCATAACAGAGCGCGTTTAAGGCGGCGACGCTGTAAGAGATTGGAATAAAAAGGCTTTTGCGCTTGGCCTAATTTGCTAAAAGTGCAGTGAGTAGCACAGAGTAGCTGATGATTGTCTAACGGATTATCTAACGCTATTTTTGATTATCTAAATACGACTTTCCTTGCCGCGGGGTGGAGCAGCCCGGTAGCTCGTCAGGCTCATAACATGACGGTTAAAGGGAACCGCCGGATTAGAGAATTGAATTAAAAGGTCTTTCGCACATGGCCTAATTTCTAAAATGTGCAGTGAGTAGCAGAGAGTAGCTATGGATTGTCTAACGGATTATCTAACGCTTTTTTTGCTTATCTAAATAGGTTTTTTCTTGCCGCGGGGTGGAGCAGCCCGGTAGCTCGTCAGGCTCATAACCTGAAGGTCAGAGGTTCAAATCCTCTCCCCGCAACCAAGAAAAATCAATCATTTAGCCGCCGCATGGCGGCTTTATTATTGGTCAAAACCAACCGATTATCTAACACAACAATAACTTAGCTTCTATCTATTCCTTGCCCCGTACAAGGCCACCGATAGCGACGAATAAAAAACGACCATCAGGTTATTAGTACAGCGGGTCGATTGCTACAGCCCTTTCCAAATCCTTTGCATGGCATCTTTCATAGCCCAATATCTCTCGCCGGGGTCATGGATGGTTATAGCCTTGCGGAAATCCTGAAACGGCCTAACCCTGTCCTTGCCCCTTTCCAAGAAATGCAACGCCGCCTCCAATTCATCCGATTTAACGTCTTCGTCCTTGGTACGTTTAAGCGCATTGCGGAGAATTTCCCACGCATCCCGCTTGCCGAATTCGTCGGCATATTCCTCCGCCCATAATCCAAAATAGGCGACTTTCCCGTACTTATCTGAAAAATCCTGCATGAGAACAAAATAAGAACAATTCAGGCGCAAGAGTCCAGAAAAATCTTTATAGGGATTTCATAACTGGTGGGACAATTGCCGCTAGGCTTCTTCTTTAGCCATTCTTTGAACGCGCTTTGCGGTCGTTAGCAAAGTAAAAAATTCATCAAGTTCCGGCTCGTCCCATTCATAGGCCATAGGCTTGAAACCCTCTATCCCCTTTTGTAAATCGGCATTATCGGCAAGGGCATTGAAGGTATAAAGCCGGTTTACCACTTGTTTCATAAGTTGTTTCATTTCGGCATTATTAAGCCGGGATACCTGATTCCACGGTATTTCATTGCCCTCGGCGTCGATAACTTTAACGTCTGAATAATCGCCCGTTTTGCTTATAGGCATTGGCCCGCTGTGCAGGTCTTCAAGAAACGTATTCCGAACGCATAACAAAGCGGTCATTTTTGCCAATTGGGCGGCGGGATTATCTTTCATGGGCGGGCCTTCATTATCTTAATACCAAAAGTTATTACTATACCCATAAAGACGCTTGGGAAAGAGATTTGACAGAAACGGCCACGCCTCGTTATTCCGGGGCGAATAACCGGCCAATCTTTGAAATCACGGTTTCTCGGGCGGGGCTCACTTTATTCTTATTAACCGGATGGTCTGTGCCTTCTTCATATTTAAGAATTTCAGTGCCATTATCATTCACGATAAGAACATCACCGTCCCTTAAAGTGATATGCGGAATGTTATTTTTGTTTGAATAAAAGATTGCGGTTTCGATTTTAGAATTTTCCGGGTGGTTAGAATTGTTATGAGGGATAATCAAAGAATCCAAGACGTTTAGGCCAGCCCAAATTATTCCGTCTGTATATCCATCCGCCGATTCAAACGGGTTATCACAGAATTCCAGCCCCTTTAATGATGGTGATAAAACGCTAATTCCTGCGCTCCATCCGCCGTAACAAATTTCATTCCTTTCGATTAGCTTGCAAATAGCTGTATCAAAACCACTTAGATACATGGCCCGGCGTAATAAGAAAACATTGCCCCCGCACACCCAAACCAAATCAAACTTTTTTAAATCATCTTCTATTTGGGATTTGTTTTGCTCTTTAAAATAAGAACGCAAGTCAAAATAGTCTGCATCAAATCCTAATTGGAAGAACGCATCTTTTATATTATAAATATTTTTTTGATATGATTGCCTGTCCGTTAAAGGGATAAAGTCAACGGCATTTTCAATGATAGCAACGCGGTTTCCTCTTACCATGCCTTTCAGTTTATCGACATGGTTTCCAAAGCGTTCTGAGGATAGATACAATCTCATTTTTAGAATCTGTGGCCGTACATGCCGGAGTAAATCCTAGCTTTGGTTCTAAAATCGGCATCACCGAGCTGCTTGTCAAAAGCTATAAAGCCCTCTACATGCCAATAGAAAAAAGCCTTGAAAGGCTTTAATATGATTTGCAGTGCCTTCATATATCATTCCGTGGCGCGATTATACGCACCCACTGCGTTCCTTCTTTTGTATCCCGTATTTGAATTCCTTTTTGTAACAGTTCATCCCGCAATCTGTCGGATTCAGTCCAGTTTTTTTCCGAGCGCGCTAAATTCCTGCTTTCAAGGATTTCTTTTTCATCGTCGGAAAGGTCGTTGCGAAGGACTGAAAAAAGGCCCAATCCAAGGACATTATCAAATTCGCGTACCAATTCTAATTTTTCTAAGCTGGTGATATCATCCGCCTTTACGGTAGTCCATAAAACCGACAAAGCCGTGGGGGAATGAAGGTCGTTAGACATGGCATTCCAAAACGAGGATGAATAATTCGTGGCCGCCGCGGATAAATCTGTTTTTTCAGATTTAGAGTTTTCCGTTTCTAACAGCCATTCTTGCACTTTTTCAAAAAGACTTGCATATGCGGTTGCCGCGGAAGAAAGGGCGTTGTAGCTAAATTTAAGTTCGCCTCGATAGTGAGTGCCTAGCAATAAATACCGATATGCTAATGGGTGGTATCCATCTTTGGCCAGCGTATCCATTGTAAGGGTTGCGCCTTTAGATTTTGACATTTTGCCAGCATCAACCGTCAGAAATGCTCCGTGCATCCATACATTAACCCACTTATGGTCTATACAGCATTCCGATTGCGCGATTTCATTCGTATGGTGGACAGGGATATGGTCAATGCCACCGCAATGTATATCAATCCGGTCGCCTAAATATTTTCGTGCCATTGCAGAGCATTCAATATGCCAGCCTGGAAAGCCGACGCCCCACGGCGAATCCCATTTCATTATTTGATTGGGAAATTTAGATTGTGAAAACCACAACGCAAAATCCTGTTGGTTTCGCTTTCTATCGTCGTGTTCTGCTCGATCTGTCGATTTTTGCTGTTCAAGCTTTAATGAGGCAAAATCTGCATATTGGGGGAATTTTGAAACGTCAAAATAAACATTGCCGCCGGACGTATAGGCATACCCTTTGTCGAGCAATATGCCGACCATATCAATCATTTCTTGGATATGCTCAGTTGCCCGGCAAACTATCGTCGGGCGTTTGATACCCAACATTTCAGAATGCCTAAAAAAAGCACCCTCATAATATTTTGCAATATCCCACGGTGACTTTTGCTCCCTTTCGGCGGCAACGGACATTTTATCTTCGCCGGTATCTGCATCGGATTGTAAATGTCCAACGTCCGTTATATTCATAACGTGCTGGACATCATAGCCCTTTGCCTCCAACGTCCGGCGCAAAACATCCTCGAAAACATATGTACGCATATTCCCGATATGGGCATAGCTATACACCGTGGGGCCGCAAGCGTATAAGCTTACTTTCCCCTCGGCCAATGGTACAAATGGCTCTATGGAGCGACTGGCTGTATTAAAAAGCTTTATCAATGATTGAATACCTTTATTCACACAGCTCTTTTTTATTAAAAAAATCGACCCACTTCAATAAATTATGCGGGCTTCCATCCAATAGCTTCGCATCTTGCCACCCCAAAGAAGGCCGCGGGGTTATCTTTCCATTTTTCCCATTCGTCGCTGATTTGTTTCAACTCGTCGGGATTAGACCAGCCAAGTTCGATTAACTGGTCAACCAGCCCGCCTTTATAGAAGGAACCGGATAGCAAGGTTGAAACAAGGTCAATATGTTCCTTATCACCGGCATGGTCATAAGAAGCCGAGCCAACGACATTTATAAATCCGGCTTCATGGAATATTCCCCGCAATCCTCTACCTATAAACGGGTTCCCGCCTTTATGAGCCAATAAATCGCGCTCGAATTTAAGCCCTTTCTTGAGCAAGTCATTATCAGGCGATACCAGATATGCGGCATGGTCTGGTACGCGCGCGCCAACAATGCCACCCGGTTTTAAAACCCGCTTCATTTCAGACAACGCCTTTAAAGGGTCATGTAAATGTTCCAAAAGCGCATGTGAGAACACAGCATCAAAACTATTATCCTCAAAAGGCAGTTCATAAACGCTTTCCGGTTGAAACCTCAAGTTTGTAATACCCGCCTTGGTGATACGGTCTTGAGCATCCTTGATTTGTACGGGGTCTGCATCGACGCCCACAACTTTTGCAGGGTTTACAATTTTTGCAAAACCTTCAGTAATTGAACCTGGGCCGCATCCGCAATCAAGCAGGGTCATTCCCTGTTTAAGTTCTTTAATAAAAAATGCCGCTTCTTTTTCTGCTTTTCGCTTTACCATTGCTTTTTGAATGGCGGTATTGAGCAATGTGTATTCCTGAACATTTGGCATGCTGGTGTGGATGGCGCCTGACGGGTTTTGTCCGCTTGTAGATAGTACTTGAGAGTCTGGAGTTCAAAACTAATTGATGGTGACTTGCACGGGACTTTGAAGGTTCTTGCGAAGCCCAACCTTGAGAT
>QFNK01000096.1 GCA_003240795.1 Micavibrio aeruginosavorus
AATGCAAAAGCGGTTATAGAATTGCTGATCGAACAGGCGGAAGAAAATGGCGCCGCCTTGATGGTGGCGACGCATGATCACCGGATAGCTTCATATTTCAAGCAGATTGTAACGCTGGAAGCGGGGGGGGCGATATGAATATTCTGATACTGTCTTGCGCTTCTATCAAGGCGCGTCCCCTGCAATCCTTTTTGTGCGTTCTGGCGACCGCTGTCGCCATTGCGCTCCTATGTTTTGCCATGCTGGTATCGGGCGCCATATCGGATACTTTATCACGCAATACGGGCGGCGTGGATGTCGTCGTGGGTGCGAAGGGCAGCGCGATGCAGCTCGTCCTGTCCACCGTCTATCATGTCGATGTGCCAACGGGAAATATATCGGGCAAGGAGTACGAGCGCATTGCAAAAAACCCGCAGGTTAAAAAGGCCGTGCCCCTGGCGCTGGGCGATAACTACCGGGGCTACCGCATTGTCGGCACAAATGAAGGTTTTGTGGATCTGTATAAAATGCAGATCGAAGAGGGGCGTCTCTTCAACAAAGTCTTTGAAGTCACAGCAGGCGCAAAAACGGGCCTGAAAATAGGCGACCGGTTTGCCGGCTCTCACGGGCTCGCCGCGCATGAAGGCCACGTGCATGAGGAACATTTATATGAAGTCGTGGGTATTTTGAAGGAGCGGGGAGTGATCGCCGACCGCCTGATCCTCACCTCCGTAAAAAGTGTGCAGGACCTGCACAATCATCATGATCATGATGAAGATAGCCATGAAGAAATACATGGTCACGGCCACGAGCACGAGCATGACGTAACGGCTATCCTGATTCAGACCAAGAGCAAGCTCGGTATGATGAACCTGCCGCGGCAGTTGAACAGTGAGGAATCCGTAATGGCCGCCGCGCCGTCCTACGAAATGGCAAAACTTGCGCGCAATATCGGTATCGGCAAAAACGTTGTGAATTTTGCGGCCGGTATGCTGGTTTTTTTCTCCGCGCTGATTATCCTGGCCTGCCTTGTTTCCGGCCTTTCCGCGCGGCGTTATGATCTGGCGGTCATGCGCGTGCATGGCGCGCGGCCGTGGCATCTGGCCGGTGTGATGGTCGCTGAGTCTTTGCTCCTTGCGGTGGCCGGTACACTATTGGGCATCATGCTCGGGCATTTGCTCTCTTACCTGGCATTCTCCATGGCCGGGCAGTGGAGCGGCCTTGTCAGTGTGCACGCCGCAGGGCCTAATATGCTCGATATATATTTGCTCGCCACGGGTATGCTCGCAGGACTTTTTGCTGCTATCATTCCGGCATGGCTTGCGGCCAGAACGGACATCGCAACATTGCTCGCGAAAGGGCGCGGATAATTCATGGTATCATTTCGGCTCCAAATACCACTCTTCCTGCTTGCCTTTATGCTGTGTCATGCCGTACCTGCCCAAGCCCTTACCGAAACAGACGCGCCGGAGCGCACGATTGCGGATTACATTAAGGACTATGTCGACGTTCCCGAAGGCGCCGTGGACTGGAAGATATTTTCAAAAACCAAGGAGCTGAAAATAGAAGGCCGTGATGCCGACGGCATGGATTATTCCTTCGTCAAGCCGGAGTTTCCCGAGGATGTAAAGGCGCTGAACGGCAAGAAGATCAAGATCAAGGGCTATATGTTTCCTCTCGAAAGCGAGGACAACCAGAAAATGTTCCTCTTCGGCCCGTTTCCGGTCAGCTGCCCGTTCCATTACCATGTCGGCCCCTCCATGGTTTTGGAGGTCTATACAAAAGGCAAGGGCATTAAGTTTTCCTATGATCCGCTAGTGCTGACAGGCACTTTGGAGCTGGTTCCGGAAGACCTTGAAACGGGCGTTTTCTACCGCCTGAAAAACGCATCGGTAGAGTAAAAATATACTTTATTACAGATAGTTAATAAAATAGGACCGAATTTGTTCAAAAAAAGCGATTCAGGCTCAAAATCCCCTTGCTTCCCTATGTGGATATGATAATTCTTCGGACTTAAGAATGACTCTCATTTGGAGGGTAGCCAGTCCGCCAGAGGCGTCGAAGATAAAAGCCATGAATGCTTACCGACTTACAAAATCTGATTTCACCGCTGACCTCGCCGTAGAGGCGGATGCTCTTTCTGCTGAAGGTGCATACGCATCGCATGATCCGGAACTGAAACGTGCGATCGGCGCGATTTTCGACCTGGATGATCAGGGAAAGCGGCTCGATCTGGAAGTCAGCGACGTGCCGTACGACGCGCTCGTGCGTATTTCCAGGGAACTGCATGAGTTTGGCGTCTCCAATAATCTCGCCAATGAATTCGTGGAAGTGATCGAAACGCAAGCCGTCCACCTCGGCGTCGACTTCACAAAAAAGGAAAAGCCGACACCGATGACGGTGTCGCTCCGCGTGGTTGATGAAGAACCGCAACTGGATCCCGGGAAAACCCATTTTATGGTCGCCTATGACCGCGATGGCCGTCATGGCGGTGAATTCAGCAAAACGGTGATGAAGCTCGGCATCAACGGCACGCAATCATCCCACACGAACGTACCGAAATTCGAAGACCTTTTTGCCATGGGTAAAAAGCAGTATCTGATCGTCCATTTTGAAAAACTCGAAGGTGAGGGCGTTGGCTCGCTGGATCAATCCGGTGTGCAGATGGCAACGCTTGTCGAGGCGGTCGGTGTAGCCGCAGCCGAAAGCCGCAGCGGCCAGGAAATCAAGCAGGCAATGGCGGATGGTAGTCTCCCCGCAGATACCACAAAATTGATAGAGACCGTGGCGGAGATTAACAGTGTCGTGCAACAAACGCGCGCGCCGGATGCGCCGAAGGACGCGCAAACCCGTCTTGAAACCCTCAAGAATGAAGTTGTCCAGATAACCGACAGTATGTCGCGTCACGACGCCGCCATCCCGCAAGCTCTGGTGAAGGCCGTTGTAGCCTCCTTTGACAAACAGCCCGTCCAGCAGGCGCCAGCAGTAGAAGCGCCCGCACAGGCTGCTCCTGCAAAGCCTGAGGCAGCGCCAGCGGCGAACAACGATAACATTGCAAAACCTGTTGCCGCCGCGCCCGTCACCGCGGAAATGCAAGTATCGCAGCCTGTTATATCCACGCGGGTGTCTGACATTTCCGCCGTGCAGCCAGAGGTAAAGGTGGCCGAGGCCCAGGTGGTATCCGCATCCCGCGAAACGCTGGGCGCTTCCGCTGCTCAGCCTCAGGTAAAAGCGGCTGAAATCCAGACGCCATCCATAATCCGCGCGGTTGAAACGATTGCTGCTACGGTGCAGGAAACAAAAGCGCAAGCTCCCGCCGCTTCACAACCTATTGCGCCCTCCGTTAAAGCGGCCGAGCCTTCGGTCGCGCAAACTTTTGCCGTTGCACCCGCGGTAGTTTCTCCTGTTGCTCATAACGCGCCGATACAAACCATCTCAACTGTAACTATGGCATCCGCACCTGTATCTTCGGTGCCGCCGACATCGGCAATCGTTGTTCCTTCAGCTGCAACTGTAGAAGCTGCAGTGCCAGTGCAGCAAGTGATGCAGGCACCGCAGCAGCCGCAGGCGCAACAACAAATGCCTGCCCGGACGACACCTGTGCAGAACGCGCCGGTAGAAAAAACACCGGTTCAAGCTCAGCCCGCTGAAAAGATTGAAACCCCGCGTGCCGCAGAGAATGTAACGCCCGCCATCGTTGCAGTTCAACATGCTGCTACACCTGTGCCGGCAACCGTACAAAACGCTCCCCCTGCGCCGCAAGCCGCTACGGTCATGCCGCATCAGATTCAGCCAGCTTTACAGCAAGCATCACAACCTGTAGCGCCTATACAGCCTTCCACGCCGGAAGCACCCAAGGCCGCGCCTGCAACAAATGCGGCGCCAGCACCGATTGTACCCGCATCCGCCCCAACTACGCCCAACGTAGCAGAGGCCAAACAGCCTCCTCGTGAAACCGTTGCGCCGACAACACATGTAGGCAGCGGCGGCAACCAGCCCTCCGTAGCGCCAACACCAGAGAAACGCGCGGATGTCATTCCAGCACAAAAAATAGAGCTGCCTGTAAAGAACGAAGCGCCGACAATCGCAACGGAGCGCCAACAGCCTGTACGCGATATATCGAATAAACAGGAGCCTATTCGTACTCCCGTGGACGCACCCGTGCGCAACACCGTAGAGAATCCTATCCCGGACAGTAAACCGTCATTGCTCACGACACTGCACGCAGTAGATGCTGAAAATAGAAATATTCAAACCCTGCCAAGGGATCTGGATAATCCCATTAGAGTATGGGAGCGTCAGAGTAATCCTGTAATAAACATTCCTGAAAAAAAACCACCATTGCCGCCCATTTTAACAGTTAAAGATGATTTTGTGCGCGCATGTTCAAAATGCGTTTCTGGTATGGGATGCGAGAAAAAATGTGGTTCTAACAACAGTGTTAACCCCAATGCGCCAAAAATGAATTTTTAGCGCTTCTAGGGCCTGACCATCACGAAATCGACATCGCGCACATCTGGGTATTTGAGTGTAAGATCGCGGCGTATGACATTCTGCGTTACTTCTGCAAGACTGCAACCTGACGCGCACGCTTCGGCAAAAGCAATATGGACATGGCCAGTTTTGGCATCGAAGTCTTTATAATACATCGCACCGCCGTCATCTTTGACTTTTTTCTGGACTGGATGGTCACTGACGTACTTGTCTAAGTCTTCACGGAATTTCGCCAGACGGAATTCCTGAGTTAAATCTTTTATGCCTATCAACGCAACACTTTGAACGCCATCCTTTAGCCTGTCTTCTATATAAGATTCCAAAGTGCGTTTCTGCATAGGCTCGTCCCAGCGACGCCCATCTACCAATGTCAGGTCTATGCTAACACCGGCTTTTAAATTACGGATCGATATTTGGGAGAAAAAAGGCATTTTGAGGAGCACTGCACCCATTGGAAAGCGTGCATCTTTTGCTTTCTCAACCTCAGAATCGCGCGCTTCATGTCGCGCAGGCACATTTCCTGGTGAGAATGTGAGTGGTGTGGTGATGGGATCAATGCCGCTTAAAATAAAAAATCTTGTCGCAGGGAATTGCGGGTGTGTTTTTACGCTGATATCGATACTCATTTCTTACATCCATCAATAAATTAGGGTGTGGGTGCGGCAGGCGCGCTGGCTGGTGGGACGAAGCCGGCCAGTAGATCGTCATCATCCATTGTCTCTGCCACGGCAGATGCTTTGTTGGTTTTAGGCGCGGCTGTCAGATCTTCATCGAATGAGAAGCGGGGGCTTTTCGTAGGGCGGTTCTCAAAATTTTCGAGCACGTTTATCATGGCAGCATGTAAGTTTTCTCCATGATAAGTTTCGGGTAGGGGCGGCTTGTCTTTTGCGATAAAAGAAACGCCGATTTTTTGGCATGCGACTTCCAACGCCATAATACGAATTGGGTCGGATGTTTCACCGAAGTCAATGGTATCCCATCCACTAAGTTTAGCATTATGAACCAAGATGTAGGCTGCCTTTGTCGTTTCAAGCAGAAGATTGTTTATGTACTTTTCTTCTGTCTTCACACGCGGGGAGGTGCTGTCGCCCTGCATACCCGAAATATAAAATTTTTCTTGTTCATTGCTGTTCGTAAAATGAACATGTAGGCCGTGATAATCACAAGATACGGGTCTGATGATATCGGCAGGCCGGGCTTTCTCATGTACCGTGATACTTTTCATGTGCGCGCCTAGAAATGCGCTGCTGTTATAAAAGTGTCTCTTTAAAGTCTGCCGTTTATTATCGGCTTCCGCGTCGGCCGCATGGAAGTCGATATTCATTCTGTATGGCGCTTGCCAATCAACGGAATAATTTACTCCTAACAGACGTAAGAATTCTTGCCACTTCCGCATGTTAGCTACACGGTCGGGATAATCCATGTCATTAATACTTACGTCCCGCACAGACATCTCGGATTTCTGTATATTCGGTATATTGCGTAAGTGATAATCGTGCGAAATGGGCATTTTTCTACTCTAACTGATAACGGTTATCACTTAGAGAATTGCGCGGAAAAAGTCAAAAAGAAAACAGGACTAAATTAGACCTTTTTGTCGAACAGGCGTCCGAGTTCGGCCGTCATTTCGTTCGTGGTGCGGAGGACGGACAGGTTGGCTTTGAATTCATTCTCGGCCACCTTCATGTTAACGATTTCGCGTGTCAGATCGACTTCTTCCGCCGGATTTCCGGCGTTTGCGATGTTCGCGGCGCTGCCTTCCACCTTTTTCGTGGCGGATGTCAGGCCGGTTAAAGCTGAGGATATGGCACCAATCATCTTTATAGGATACCATGATTCCGTTAAAACTTGTTTGAGTTTTTTGGTAACCCGCGAAGTGGGAATGGAAATGGTTAAGATAAAACAATTGGTTATGGCGGGTGCGCTGGCAGGCTCCGTGGCGCTGGGCGCGGTTTTGGGCGGTTGCGCGTCGCAGGCATGGCCGTTCGGCTGGTGGCCCGGCCACTGGAAATGGATGGAATACACCGCCAAGCAACCTTACCTGGAAAACGGCAGGCACACGCAGAACCAGCAATGGGCGAACGAGGACTGGTATGTGCAGGACTGGCTGGCACAGCACAAGGACGGCGCGGAACTGGTCAAGGGCTTCTACAAAAGTGACATCCTGCGTGAGCAGACGGACGAGAAGGGCGTGCCCGTTTTGGTCGTCGGCCCGAATTTCTATCATCTGGGCGGTTTCGACAAGCGCCGCGTGATCACGACGGTGGACTCGCTCTACGGCATCACGGAGAGCGGCAAGCATCCCACGATCATCCTGCGAGACTGGTTCACCAAAAAGCAGATCGGCCTGTTCACGGCCGAGGGGCTGCAGCTGGAATAGGGTTTATTGGAACGGGGCTTTAAAGCCCCGGTTCTTTTTGCACGCTGGCGCGGGCGAGGCGCGCAAGGCCTTGCGGTGCAGGCCGGCC
>QFNK01000097.1 GCA_003240795.1 Micavibrio aeruginosavorus
CTCACCACCCATTATCTCGAGGAAGCGGAAGAGCTGTGCGACCGCATCGCGATCATCAACCACGGCAAGATCGTCGTCGATGAGAACAAGCGCGACCTGATCGGCCGCCTCGACAACAAGGAAATCGTCTTTCTGCTGGACCGCGAGATTACTGCGTTGCCGGACAGCCTTGCCTCTTATGCGGCAACGCTGGAAGACGCGCGTACGCTCAAAATCCGCTACGCGCCGAAGGAGACTCCCGCCGGTCAGCTGATCGCCGCCGTTCAGGGCGCGGGCCTTGGCATTGCGGACGTCACGACGGATCAGAGCGATCTGGAAGACGTGTTCCTGCAGCTCACGCGCTAAATCCTGTAATTTGCTGAAATAATTGGACAGAACAACGGCTTACCGTTAAAACTCCGCTAAGGCAGGCAGCCGTAGCTCAGCTGGATAGAGCGCTTCCCTCCGAAGGAAGAGGTCATGAGTTCGAATCTCATCGGTTGCGCCATATATAACGATTTGAAAAATCTCTGCCTTTTGCCTGTCTGTTAAGCATTTCTGTGTTATTCTTTTGTGACTGAAAAAATCATCAAGGGAATAGAAAATTGCACCACGACCTTCCGTTGCTATCAACGATCGCCGTTGGCCTTTCAATGGCCTTTGCTCTGGGACTTATCGCCACACGGCTGAAACTGCCGCCGATTGTCGGCTATCTGCTGGCGGGTATCCTGGTAGGCTCCCACACGCCGGGATTTACGGCCGATCAGGACATCGCCAATGAACTGTCCGAAATCGGCATCGTGCTTTTGATGTTCGGTGTTGGTCTGCACTTCTCCTTAAAAGATTTGATGGAAGTCCGCCGCATCGCCATACCGGGCGCGATCGCGCAGATGACGGCCGCCACCGCGATGGGTGCGGGTGTCGGTTATATGCTGGGCTGGGGGCTTGGCGGTTCCATCCTGTTCGGCCTTGCCTTGTCGGTTGCAAGCACGGTCGTCCTGCTCCGCGCGCTCGAAGACCACCATCTCATGGAATCCACCAGCGGCCAGATCGCCATAGGCTGGCTGATCGTCGAGGACATCGCGATGATTTTCGCGCTGATCCTCGTGCCTGCGCTCGCGGGCGGAACTGACGGCCCCGACGTGAACGGAAATTCCCCGGCCATGGTTCTGGGCATAGCCATGATCAAGCTTGCGGCGTTCGTTGCCGTCATGCTGATCGGCGGCAAGCGCATTTTGCCTTGGGTACTGCGTGTCGTATCGCGCACAGGATCGCGCGAACTCTTTACACTCGCGGTTTTTGCGGTTGCTGTTGGTGTCGCCTATGGCGCGGCGAAACTGTTCGGCGTGTCGTTCGCGCTGGGTGCGTTCTTCGCCGGTATGATGATCCGCGAGTCTGATATGAACCATGAAGTCGCCGACCGCGCTTTGCCGTTTCAGGATGCTTTCGCGGTTTTGTTTTTTGTCGCGGTTGGAATGCTGTTCGATCCCGCGACGATCGTGAATCAGCCGCTCAATGTTCTGCTGGTGTCCTTTATCATCATTTTTGGTAAGTCGATCGTCGCTTTCGCCCTCGTCATGCTGCTGCGCTATCCTCTCAAGACGGGGCTTGTCGTATCGGCCGGCCTAGCGCAGATCGGTGAATTTTCCTTCATCCTCGCCGCGCTGGGCGTTGCATACGGCATCCTTCCGGAAGAAGGGCGCGATCTGCTCCTCGCCGGCGCGATGGTGTCCATTGCGGTAAACCCGCTCCTCATGTGGGGCGTAAAGGCTATCCATACCTGGGCGGAAAAACATCCGAAACTGTCAAAGGCGCTCGACCTCCGCGAAACGAACCTGTCCCATATGGAGATCGAGGAGGAAGAACAGCTTCACAAGGATCTGATCATCGTTGTCGGTTATGGCCGCATCGGCCGCGAAATTTGCGACAACATCCTGGATGCAGGCATCGATCTGGTCATCATCGATAGCAACCGTGAGCGCGTCGAGATGTTGCGCGAGCTTGGCTATCACGCCATCACGGGTGACGCCACGCATGAAGAAACGCTGCACGACGCCGCGATCCACAAGGCGGCGGCGATCGTTATCGCGGTCCACGATTCCTTTGAGGGACGCCGTATCCTTGAAAAGGCGCGCGAGCTGAAACCGAACCTCCGCATTATCGTCCGCGCGCAGAACGAGGAAGAAATGCTCTATTTCCGTGAGAAGCTGGTGGATTTCGTTTCCACGCCGCCGCGTGAAATGGGCCGCGCCATCATCCACTATATCGAAGGAATGAGAAGCGGCGTCGTCCCGCTCCGCAAGACGGACTTCTAGTCTTCCAGAACCTTGATCATGACACAGCGCATGGCGGCATCGACGCCGCCGCGGATGCTGTCCTTGAACTTGTTATGCAGGCCGCTATAGGTGTCCGGCGCGATTTCCCTGTACCCGAGGCTTTTGTAAAACGGCCCGTTCCACCGGATGTCGCGGTACGTGATCAGGCCGATGTAAGGGTAGTTGTGATCCAGCGCGTGGTTTTCCAGCACATGCATCAGGCGGCGGCCGACGCCTTTGCCCTGCGCCTCACGCGCAACGGAAATTTCATGGAGATAGAAGAAACCGTCGAGAGGATAACACGCCGCAAAGCCGACAGGTTTGTTCGCGTCGTTCACGGCAACCCAGAGTGTTTTGTTCAGGCAGAGCTTCATCAGCAACGCCGGATCGACGCTGCGGCTTTCGACATAGCCGACGGAGGAGCCGATAAAGGCCGTCGCGGCGGACTGCTCCACGGCATCGAGAAGGGGGACGTCCTGTTCGGTGGCAAGGCGGATACGCATGAACTTACTTTACTACGGCGGAGGGGATGTCGAACTTTTTGAGTACGTCTTTTTGACGCTTTTCCAGAGCTTTCAGGTCGAAATCCGCGATCATCTCATTGAAAACGCGGTACCAGTTGATTTCCGCCTTCAAATGGAGAAAGACGGAGCCGAGGCCGAGCGCGGCGCGGTCCATGAATACGAACTCGCGCGGGATGGTCACGCCGCCGTTATCCTTGCTGGCCTCGCGCAATTTCTCATGAACCTGCTTGGCGATTTCCCGTCCGAAGACGCCGCCGGACACTTCGCCGATAGGGCGGATCTTATCCTCCATCAGCGGCGCATAAAGGAAGCGCGCCCAGATATTCAATGTTTCGATCTGATCCTTGGAAAGGTTTTCAAAGCCCCACGTTTCATAGGCGTGAACGGAACGCGCGATGTCGTTCTCCATCAATGAATGATAGAGGTCGATAACGCCGCCCACGAATTTTGGCGGAAACACGCGCACACAGCCGAAATCCAGAAGGTTGATCGACAGGTCCTTGCGCACCGTGTAATTTCCCAGATGCGGATCACCGTGAATGACACCGTAATAATAGAGCGGCACGTACCAGGCACGGAACATGTTCATTGCAAGCGCGTTGCGCACCTCCGGCGCGGCATCGACATAGCCGAGGATTTTATCGCCCTCGAGCCACGTACTGGTCAGCAGGCGGGAGGTAGAGAGATCTTCGATGACATCCGGAACGTGAACGCCTTGCTCGCCGTCCAGCATATGGGCGTAAAGTTTGGAATGCCGTGCCTCGAGCCCGTAATCGAGTTCCTCATACAGGCGGGCGGAAAGTTCCTCGTGAATGTATTTCGTCTGGATCGCCTTGTCGTAGCGTTCGAAGATCGAGAAAATGATTTTGAGCTGCTGAAGGTCGGTCGAGATCGCGGACTGCATGTCGGGATATTGCAGTTTGCAGGCGGCCTTCGTGCCATCATGGAGCACGGCGCGGTGCACCTGTCCCAGGCTGGCGGCGGCGGCGGCTTCGCGTTCAAAGCTTTTGAATTTTGATTCCCAGTCCGGGCCAAGCTCGCTATTCATGCGGCGCTTGACGAACGGCCAGCCCATCGGCGGCGCGTTGGATTGAAGCTGCTGGAAGTCGCGGGCGTATTCCGCGGGCAGCGCTTCGGGGATGGTTGCAAGAATTTGCCCGACCTTCATCAACGGACCTTTGAGGCCGCCTAAGGCTTCGGTCAGCTGCTTGGCGTGTTCGCCGCGCTCGATCTTGATGCCGAAATATTTCTCGCCCGCCAGTTTCGCGGCTAGCCCCGCCATCGTTCCGCCGACGCGTCCGTACCGCATCAGACGCCCGCCGAGATTTGCACCTTCTTTTTCTTTGGTCATAGGCAGAGAATTGGCTTTGCAGGCCAAAAAGTCCAGCGTTTTTATGCCCTCTGTACTTTTCGCGGTGCGGCTTATAAGGTCATGCCATGACACCGGCAAATGACCATATCAAGGATCAGATACTCGAATCCGCGCTTTTCGACGTGCCGTTCGATGGCTGGACGGATGCAGTGCTGAAAAACGCCGCCGTGAAGGCTGGCTTCGCGCCTGAAATGGCGGTGTCGGTTTTTCCGTCGGGTGTAAAAAGCGCGCTGGATTATTTCGCCGCCCGCGCCGACCGCCGCATGCTCGAAGCGCTGGGCGGGGTGGATGCAGCCACCCTCCGCGTCCGTGAGCGCATCGCGCTGGCCGTCCGCACAAGGCTCGACGTGCTTGAGCCGTATAAAGAGGCCGAAAGACTGGCCGTCGCTTACTGGATGCGCCCTTTGCGGAAATGGGAAGGGGCGAAGATCGTCTGGCGCACGGCGGACGTGATATGGAACTGGGCGGGCGATGCGGCGACGGATTACAACCGCCTGACCAAACGCACGCTCCTCTCCGGCGTTCTGACGTCCACGGTTCTTTACTGGCTGACGGATGAGTCGCAAAATCATGCCGACACGGCGGCTTTCCTGGACCGGCGCATCGACAATGTCATGTCCATCGGAAAGATTGTCGGGAAGTTCAAAAAAGCATAAACTGTTCGGGTAAACACAGCCGGAGTTCTGCGCCCTTGATCCTGGATTTCATCGAAAAAAACCTGTTTCGCCTTCTGATTGCCGGGGCCGTATTGTCTTTTATCGGCGTGTTTGTCTATGCCGTTCATATGGAGCAATACAATGTGCCGCCGCCCAATCTCCGCGCGGATTTTCAGCGCGATTCCTCCCGCGCCATGGCCGCCGGAAAGGCCGCCTCCCATATCGAGGTGCAACACCTGAGCGGCCGTGAAGTCGCTATGCAATTAAATGACATCGTCGCGGAGTCCCTGACATTTTCCCGTGACAGCTTTCCTTCCACCACGAAAAGCGTGCAGAAATATTTCACACCCGGCGGCTATGCGCAGTATATGCAATTCATAGAATCCACCGGCTTTCAAAAAACGCTGGCGGATCAGGATTTGCAGTCCGGCGCCTATGTGGAGCTCGATCCGCTAGAGCTTAGCAGCGGCGTTTACAGCGGCGCGTATAAATGGCTTTTCGAAGTACCCGTGACGATCAGTTTCGTTCCGCGCGCAACGCAATCCTACCGCGATCCGCAAACGGGTACGCAGAACAGGCGCTTCACGCTTCGCGCCCAATTCACGCGCGTGAATGATCCGCAAGATCCGGAGGCCGTGAAAATAGAAATCTGGCAAGTGCTTCCGCCGCGATCCCGCTAAAGCTTGAATCATTTCGGGGATAGTTGACGACTTTTCCTTTACGGGCGCCGGCGCAAATCCTATAACGGACTCCTTCCAAAACGACAGAGCAAGAAGAGGCGTTTCATCATGGCTGAAACAAATGTAGCAGAATTCCGCAAATCCGATGCTGACCAGACGCAGGACACGGGCGGCGTATCCGGCCAGAGACTGAAAGCGTTTATCGAGCGCGTCGAGCGTCTCGAAGAAGAGAAGGCCGCGCTTGCCGAAGACATCAAGGACATCATGGGCGAGGCAAAGGCCGTGGGGTTCGATACGAAGACGATCCGCAAGATCATCCGCCTGCGCAAAATGGACAGGGAAAAGCGCCGCGAAGAAGACGAACTTCTGGAGCTTTACAAGTCCGCTATCGGACTGGAATAAAAGGGTAAATTGCGGTTTTAACTCCGTAGTAACATTTTCCCTATATCATGACCCCGAACTTAAATTCGGGGTTTTTTCTTATGGCGAGTACCGCCCAGTTGCAGGAGATCATGAATGCCGTGTCCGGCCATCTGGACAGCGTTCTCGACGCGCCTGCCATTGCCCCCGTTCGTGCCGATGATGAAATGGCGGCGTTTCTTCTGATCGATCCTCTGCTTGCTGGCCTTAACAAACAGTATCTCGATGCGAAATCCATGCGCCGCCGGTCTGAAAAGGAATACGGCGCGGATGACGGCATGACTATCATCGCCGCCGACATGGAAGATTCGGCCTGGTGCGCGATGCAGACACGTTACATGGAACTGCGCAACGACAAGGCCGTGATGAAGGTCGCCAAGGAAAAGATGGCCGAAGAGGCGGAGCGTGAGGCTCGTGCGAAAAATCTTGAAAAAGAAGAAGAGCAGCGCCGCTCTGTCGAACGCGCGCAAATGCTGGAGGCTATCGAAAAGCGAAACCAGTCCGATTTCTTATTCCTGATTATTGTTTGGTATGTGATGATGAACGACCGCTGGAGCATATTCCGTTACGATATGCCCAGCCATAGTTTTAACAGGCTTGCAGCCTAGGCGCATCCGCCCACGTTCTGATCAGCTTTTTATGAGGCGTGAATTTCGGCTCTATCGCCTTCACGATCAATGGCGCAACACTTCTGATGAACACTTTCGGATGATCGGTCAGTTGGCTGTCGTCAAGTTTGTCAACCACGCTCGGAATCGTATCCGTCAGCATGATACGGTCAAGAAAAGGTGACTCCGTCAGCCTTTTGGCCGCGCCGTTCACGAGAACCGCATGCGTGGCAATGGCAATCACGTCTCTCGCGCCGCGCTGCTTCAGCGCTTCTGCGGCATGAAGCGTTGTGCTGCCGCCGCTGATGATGTCGTCGATAATGATGCAGATTTTTCCTTCCACATCGCCGTGAAAGT